>JAIDJJ010000307.1 GCA_029052265.1 Muribaculaceae bacterium | reverse complement strand
CTGTTAATCATAGAACTTTTTACCGTTTCCCGGTGTTATAACAAAACTGTTTTGTCTCGTATTTTTTTGAAAAAACAGATAAAACCGGTTCTTTTTACCTGAAAAAACGCTGGACATACTCAAAAAAAACAGCTTCCGACACCCTGGTAAACGGGGTATCGGAAGCTGTTTTTTTAATTTTGATGATTTATATAGGTTAATCTACCTTTCGATATTTGTAAAAATCCTCGCTAAAGGCGATCAAAATTTATATGTCAGACCTACAAGAATAGGCAAACGCGAGTAATCCTGCATATACTGGTATTTAAATTCAAAGTTGGCTGCGAAATTAGACGCTATCTCATACTCCGCCCCAATACCCACATTGAATGCAAATTTATCCCAACTTTCGGAATCATCATCATCCCATCTCCATTTTATATTACCATAACCGATACCTGCCAAAGGATAAATATAGAAATTTCTTGCGCAAGGAATCATGAAATGAACATTTCCCATAAGATTAAAGGTACTGAACCCTTTGTCGCGGAAACCGAAATCCGCATCTGCCTCAAGCCGGATCAGGCTTGTCGCCTTATACTGGAACTTCGCACCAAGAATAAAATTAGTGACTGATGAATTATCTTCAATCACGGGAGCGGCACCGATATTCACACCAAGACCCATTCTTTGAGCAAATGCAGAAGAAGCGCTCAATATTATCACTGCCATTAAAAGTAAAACCTTTTTCATAACTTTCAGTTTGCCTGTTGTTGCTGTTACGCCGCTTGCCCCGGCGGCATGATTATTAGTCGAGAGGATGCGGACCACATCTTCGTTCATCGGTATAAATATAATGAATTTCTGTTAAAAAAAGTTCTCCAATTCCATATATTTTTTCAAAAAACATCATATTCTTCTATACTACAATACTTTTCACAAACTCCCCATTAGTGTTATAACGGATTAATTTCAGTTTTTTCAAATGCAAACATAGTAACTTAGACATAAAAAAAAGGAACCGCATCTTCAAGTGCGGTTCCGGATGAGATTACGGATACTTTTCTTTAAGAATATAGTCTTTTCAACGATAGTCTTTAAGAATTTCACGAAGCCTTTGACGTGTGAAGAAAATTCTACTCTTCACAGTCCCAAGCGGCATGGAGAGACGCTCTGCAATCTCTTCATACTTGTAACCAGCCACATGGAGAGAGAACGGCTCTCTGTAATCAACAGGGAAACCTGCCAGGATTTCAGAGATCTCGTTCACAGCATAGGCACCATCAGGAGTCTCTATGCCCGAATCCTGCTTAAGATTCAGATGATAAAGATCTTCCGAAGTGTCGACCATCGTGTTCTCACGCACATTCTTACGATAATTGTTGATAAAAATATTGCGCATGATGGTGAGCATCCATCCCTTGAAATTTGCATTGTCTACAAATTTGTCTTCATTTGAAAGCGCCTTCAAGGTAGTGTCCTGCACAAGGTCATGAGCCTCATCCTTATCAAGGGTAAGCTTCATGGCGAAAGAACGTAGATTAGCCTGCATCCCAAGTACCGATGAAATAAAAGTGGGCTTGCTGCTCATTGATGGAACAATTAGGTAATTAAGTTTATGTATTCATTATCTCGCCACAAAGGTAGACAAAGAATTTATTATCTCAAAATAATTCTTAACTATTTTATTGTTTTTGTCTCAATTTTTTACACATATTCAGCAATTGTGCTTCATTGCTGAATTTTCTCCACTTTTACCAGTTCTATCCGTGTGGCAGACATTTTCATGATCATGAATTTGTGTCCCTCGATTTCAAAGGCTTCCCCCTGCTGCGGAAGCCTTCCTAAATTTTCAAGGATAAAGCCGCCAAGAGTATGGTATGTATCAGATTCCTTTAGGTCAAGACCAAATTCCTCATTGATATTCTCTATTTCCGCCCTGCCGCTAAATTCATACACCCCGGGAGCCACTTCGCGCGAAAGAAGGCGCTTCCGGTCATGCTCATCCTCTATCTCACCGAAAATTTCCTCTACAAGATCTTCAAGTGTGGCGAGCCCTGCCGTGCCTCCAAATTCATCTACAATTATTGCCATCGACTTTTTCTCGGCAAGCATCCGACGCATCATTTTGTTGGCAAGCATAGTCTCCGGAGTGAAAATCACAGGCTTCAAATGCTTTTTCCAATCTTCCGCCACATTAAAAAGTTCGGAAATGTGAATATATCCCATGACATCGTCTATATCCTCCTTATACACGACTATTTTTGATAATCCCGTGGCTATAAACTTACGGATAAGCTCTTCCCGGGTGACAGACCCGAACTCCACAGCCACTATTTCATTGCGGGGTATCATGCATTCCCCGATCTGGGTATCCTTGAAATCTATGGCATTACGGAAAATCTTCACTTCATTTTCTACTGGCTGCTGATCTGAGGTGACAGATATCTGCTTCTGAAGATAGTCGTCAAGTTCATCAATAGTAAGACGAGCGGAAGTTTCCTCCTCAAGACTGACCCCGAACAGTTTCATCAACCCTTTCGATATCCCGGACACAAGCAGTGATACAGGATAGAGCATCCAATATATAAGATACAACGGGAGAGCGAAAAGCCTTATCATGAAATTCGGATTGATCCTGAAAGCTGTCTTGGGCATAAATTCACCCGCGATCAGCACCACTCCAGTTGAAAGAACCGTATTGGAAACAAGCACAAGTGCCTCATTGTCAAACCATCCCTCAAGAATTGGATTGATTATGATTGAAAATGTTATACCATAGATCACGAGCACGATATTATTGCCGACAAGAAGTGTGGAAATAAACATATCTTCATGACGGGAGAAACCGTGTATAATCCTGTCGACGATGCCTCCTCTTGCGGCATCTATCTCCATTCTTACTTTGCTTGACTGTACAAAGGCAATTTCCGAACCGGAAAACAGAGCGGAAAGCAACAGTGCTATCACTGTGACTATTATGGCGGTAGCAAGGGTCATATTTTTTATTTTGAATCCGGACGAAGATTGTCTCTTTCAACCGGGAATATACCTGACGGATGAAGGATGCGGTATTGTGTGAGCCTTTCGTTAGACTCAAATCCCGTACCTTCCAAAATATGTGTCTCGTTTTCTATATGAATAAATGTGTCGGAATATAGCCGCGACTTTCGCTGATCCCAGAACACCCGCTCGGAAAGAAACAGATCGCGGGGCGCTTTGGTCATCTCGACATTCCCTTCCAGCTTCCACAGCTTCTGCAATTTAAAAAAGCGGGCGGAATCTGCCGCCACTGTTGCTATAACGTTAAATTCCGGATCAAATTTCTGAAGATACAGACCTTCCGGAAACAGCCAATAGGGGGTGTCGACCTCATCATATACATACCATACCGGCGCCACTATCTTATATTGTGTGACTCCGGAATCTGAAATCAATGTAGAGATATTGTGTGTCACCATCGACGGCATCCGGGCAGGATTGAGGTTGTTTGATATGTCTACCTTGGTTTCCCGGGTGCAACTGCCTGCCGCTATGGCAAGGGCAGTCGCAAAAGCCATGGACAATCCCGTTTTTCTCATAGCGGCAGTATCTCCTTACAATTTTTATTTGATGCGGCGCTGGAAGAACCAGAGTTCATTGACATTGACACCAAGTGTGATATTGAAATAATTTTCTGTCAGCAAGGGATTGGGATGAGCCTGACGGCGCTTCCATTCAAGACCAAGGTTGACCATCGTCTTACCTTCCGGAGTGTTGAACCCGAAGCCGGCTGTTATACCATATTCCCGCACACGGTTACCCCTGATATTAAGATAATCATTATTGAAATAGGCTCCCGCACGATATGCCATACGCTGCAGATAATTGCCCCTTATCTTCGGAACTATCTCTCCGCCGAGGGCAAAACGGGTACGGTTGTTGAACTGCATCCCTTCAAACACCATATTGTCAGGATTCCCTATCTCATAAAGGGGGGAATACTTCGCCTTCGACCACTGCTGAAAAGTAACGTCAGCTTCCACCATCCATCGGGAAGTACGCTCGTGACGATATGCGATACCGGCGCCAAGCGACATTGGGGTGTAATAGTTCCCAGCTATTTTCATGCTTGCCACAGTGTCTGCCTCACTCTCACGTGTGGTCTCCTGAATTGTCGCCCACGTATTGCCGTGAAGAGATTTCTTGGGAGCGAATGTCACGCCTAAAGTCATCCGTTCGGTCCGGGAAAATTTCGCCGTGTACTGAAGTCCGAAATTAATATCCCAATCCCGTATCTGCATCACATGCTCAAACAGAGTCTGACCGGAAGTGGAGGGTATTGAATAGACGTCATTTATAATGTTACCGAAGCTGTAAGCAAAATTCAAACCCAAAGAGAACCCGGCATATTTGCCGGCTATTCCTATGTAAGCCTGATTGATACCTCCCGAACCCTGATTTTCCATGGCTCCGTGAGTGACATCCTTACCGAAGGCATAACCCACAGATGAATAAGGGAGCATGCCGATTGATCCGCCAATAAATTTACAGATCGGAAACTGCATGGTTATGTAGTCGAGACCGCCACCGGTGGAATGTTCGCGTGCATTACCCTCTTTCTGCCAGAGCATCGACACATCCGCACCTATGTCAAACAGGAATGTCAGGGAGTCGATCGAAGCATACGAAGCGGGATTCATTACATTGATCTGGCGTCCGGAATTCATGGCGTAGCCCACAGATCCCATCTGCCGCTGCATAGATGTGGCGCGGTCACCAAGAATACCGTAACCGTACATTGAGTAGGGAGTGGTGACATTTTGCGCATACGCGCCGCCGCAAATAGCCGCCAACGCCGTAATTATCAAAATTCTTATCTTATTCATTACAGTCAGTTTAGTCCTGTTCGTTTTGTATTATTAATATGTATATACGAATTATGCGTTCAGTAGGAATCGCCGCTAAACGCGCAATACTCAAATATTTCAGCCAATCCTCTTCCTACCAGATTCGGATCGGTAATCACCGGAAGCCCCCTTTCCTTTAGAAGTGGCTCCAAGACAGCACCGTCGCTTCCGGCAAGCACAACGCGGGAACATCCGTAAATCGAAGAAGCGCGTGCGTATGCATCAACAATCTCGCTTACCATCCCGCCTACCACTCCGCACCTTATCGCCGACTCCGTATCGGTGCCGAATGCCGGGAGCTCGCCATATTCATCCACCATAGGAAGCTGCTGGGTGAAATCCTTCAGACTTTTGAAACGCAGGTGCATTCCCGGAGCGATGTTTCCTCCCATGAACCCTCCATCACGGTCGATCACATCAATTGTCACCGCCGTCCCGGCATCCACCACCAGCGCCGCATCTCCGGGCATGAGGGCATGTGCCCCTACAGCGGCTGCCACACGGTCATTACCAAGAGTGGACCTTGACCCATAGCATACCTTTATCGGAAGAGGCACTGACGGAGTGAGCACAAGCAACCTGCCATCTACAAGCCGACGCAAGGTCTCAATGAACTTTGCATCAGTATGACATACGCTGCAATATGCACAACCTTCTATCCCGTCTATCTCAAAGACCGGAAGAAGGTCTTCTATAGTGAGAGATTCCACCCGCAATGTCTTGACAGGAATCCCATTTTCCCACACAACTGCTTTTGCGGATGTGTTACCTTGATCGACGGTGAGAATTTTTTTCATTATTTTTCTGTCTCAAATAGTCTTCTTCCTCTTTCTTACCGCGCGAAATTATCATAAACGCAGCAATGATCTGGATCAATGCGCCGGCAAGTGTAAACATGATGGTGTCTCTAAGCACAGCCAACACTCCGGCAAAATCACCCATATGCTTCTCCTGATAAAACCAGAACGCCGCACCCGCAATGAAAGCCACTCCTGCCCAAAATTCCATGCGGTGCAGGCGCTTCATCCTTAGTGAATCATCCGGATCATTAGCATTTATCGCCCGAGCCACGGTGAATACCAAAGCTCCGGTGCCATATATCCATTTAAATCCACTGACATATGCCATTTTTAATGGACTAAAAAATGGAACGATAAGCGCCACGCATATACATATAAGCCCGAACGTTGCAACGTACTCGGAAATCCGGCGACGGTGGTCCAACCTACTTCTGCCAATTAGATCTCTTGATGCCATTTATTTTTTGTATACAGTTAACAAATAAGTCATTTAAGCACATATACATCCTCTGTAGGGCGCTGCATATGGAATTTTTCCCTGGCTATGCGCTCAAGGTTTCCATCCCCGTGAATCAACGCCTCCCGCTGACCGCGGTAATATGCCGCAGAATCCCGGCAACGCTCGATCTCTTGTGTAAGGTCGTTGATCTCTTTATCATACTCTATGTTGAGAGAGATGGAGGTGTCTTCATTAAATACAAGCACTGTAACCACCAACGTGCATATCGCTATCAGCGGCAGATGTGATCGTCTGCGGATCCAGAAATTTGCTCTTTTAATGCTCTTTCCCACTTTCGGATGATTATGTTTATGACTATATTTTTCACCAAACTCCGCAAAATTAGTGATAATATGGCATTCAATCACAAAAGAAACTATGATTTTTATAATTTTAACGTCTTTTTATCCATTATCTGCCACACTTCCCTTATTTTAGACCCATTCATTCCGGCTCAGTGGAGTCAATAAAATATGTACGACGCGCTCTTAATATAGATTGTCGCAAATGTTAAATATTCAAATCAGTATTTTTTCAATTTCATATAACAAAAGAAGCATTTCGACAACCCTCACACCCAAAAATCATCACTGCGGATCCATTCATGTTGCCTTTTGCTATTTTGCCCCGTTTTTTTTCATTTAGTTAATTGACATTTCCTTTTTTTTAACATTTAAAGTTTATCCTTTTTTTAATCCGCCATGTTATATAATCATAAATTTCAAAACGGAAATGCCTTTAAAGCACGCCCTCCACTAAAAACTATACAACGATGGCAAACTCAGCAACATTCAAAGAAAGACTTCTTGGGTTACAAGGTAACCTTCTTAATTTCGCTTATCAGTTGACCACAAGCCGTGAGACCGCTCAAGATCTCGTGCAGGACACAACCTTGAAAGTGCTTGACAACGAATCTAAATACGTCGACAATGTCAACTTCAAAGGCTGGGTATTTACAATCATGAGAAACATCTTCATCAACAACTACCGCCGCCAGGTAAGAAGTGCGACTGTAGTAGACACGACCGAAGATCTCTATCACCTTAATCTGTCTCAGGAATCCGGATTCTCAACCCCGGAAGGAAGCTTTGCTGCTAAAGAAATTTCTCAGGCGATCAAAGAATTTTCCGATGAATACAGAGTGCCATTCTCAATGTATATCGCAGGATATAAATATAGCGAGATCGCCGACAAGATGGGACTCCCCCTCGGCACTGTGAAAAGCCGTATCTTCTTCGCCCGCAGACGTCTCCAGACACTACTTAAAGATTACAGATAAACCATGGATTATAGATAACGGGAGATTTTCCACACTCCCTGACATGCTTTCCAAAGGCAGACATTGCTTATCAATATGCCATCGACCTGCAATTAAACCTGTCTGAAGGACACAAAGCATAGCCAAAACCAAAATTCATTTTACAATCAGAAACAGGCTCTCCGCGAGGGGAGCCTTTCTTTTATTGACACCATATCCACAAAAACAGCACCTTGAAATATCATGGTTTTGATATATCGTGAAAAAAAGGTAACTTTGCAATAATTTATCGACCGAAATATCAAAAAAATATGACCTATCATCTATTTCATTTTTTTTTGAGATTGATTTCGCGTATCCCGTTCGGCATATTATATGTTTTCTCCAACGGATTATTCTTTTTACTATACCACCTGATCGGATACCGCAGAAAAGTGGTGCATAAAAACCTATGCGAATCTTTCCCCGAAAAAAGTGAGGCTGAAATAATTGAGATAGAGAAAAATTTCTATCATTTCTTTTCTGACAACATCATAGAAATATGCAAGATGGGATCAATGTCGGGCGAAGAAATGAGCAAACGCATGAAGTTCACCAACATTGATGAGATCAATAAAGTGTTGCGCAGCGGACGATCCGTAGGGCTTTATCTCGGACACTATGCCAATTGGGAATGGATATCTTCAATGCCTCTTCACTTGGATAAAAACGCTGTCAGCGCACAGATCTACCATAAACTCAGCAACGATGACTTCGACAGAATAATGCTTGAAAACAGGGCGGCTCATGGTGCCGTGAACGTAGAAATGAGAAAAACCGCACGCTTCATCAATGAGCAGGCTATGAAAAGTCAGGTATGCATAATCGGATTCATCGCGGACCAGTCGCCAAGGAAAAAGGATGCCAATTATTATCTGAATTTCCTGAACCATGAAGTCCCGGCATTGACCGGAACCGAGAAAATAATCAAACACTATGATTTCGACGTATGGTTTGTGCAGCCCAAGAGAATCAAACGAGGGTATTATGAAGCTGAATTTATTCATATTGAAGACAGCCCCCGTACCCTTTCCGACTTTAAGCTGACTGATCGTTATTTCAAAATATTGGAACAGACAATTCGCCGGCAGCCTGAGCTCTACCTCTGGACTCACAAACGTTTCAGATATGCCAAACCGATAAATAGCTGACATAATCCACCCACGAAAAATGGAAATAGATTTTATTGTGACTTGGGTCAATATGGATGATCCGCAATGGAAGGAGGAATTTGCAAAATACTCCGTAAAAAAAGGAAACGAGAAAAACGGCGTCTCCGATGCCAGGTTTCGGGATTATGGGTTTCTAAAATATTGGTTCCGCGGGATAGAACGCTTCGCGCCATGGGTACGTAAAATACATTTTGTCACTTCAGGACAGAAACCGGAGTGGCTTGACGGAAACCACCCTAAAATAAACTTTGTCAGCCATAAAGAGTTTATACCCCGGCAATTCCTTCCCACCTACAATTCAGTAGTGATCGAACGGTATATGCACCGTATTCCCGGGCTTGCGGATCATTTTGTATATTTCAACGATGATTTCTATATCATAAGACCTACCGCTCCGGAACGTTTCTTTCAAAACGGACTCCCCTGCGACATCGCGACTTTCCTGTACAACCCTTCTTGGTCGCAATGGTACAGACGCATCAAAAATAATCTTACCATTATAAACCGCCATTTCGACAAGAAAGAGGTGATGGCGCGAGATCATGACAAATGGTTTGACAAGAGTTACGGATCAAGGGCGCGTTGGAACTATCTCCTGAAGCATTACGGCAAATTTATCACACTCCGTACTCCCCACAACGCACAACCCTATCTTAAATCCACTTTTGACGAAGTATGGAATGTGGCTGAAAAAGAACTTACCGAAACATCGGCAAACCGGTTCCGTGCCGTCACAGACTATACTCCCGAACTGTTCCGCACATGGCAGATATGCCGAGGCAACTTTCAGCCATACAACACTTACGCCGACACAAAGATGTTTCCTCTGATGATCAAACCGAAACAGGCGGTGCGTGCCATACGCGAACAATCATATTCGCTTATATGCCTAAACGACAACATACATATCCGTAATTACGGGCTGGTGATGACGGAAATTAAAAATGCTTTCGAAAGCATCCTTCCGGAAAAATCAAGCTTCGAATTATAGAAGTTGTTGTCGGAAACTTCAAAATAAAGTCACAACACCTCCGAAATGAACAAGATTGCAGCCGAAATAATCGCGGGATTGATCCCTTTTAAAATGGAAAGGAACAGATGGCGTGGCATATTGCGCTACGGCATCCGCAACGTATTGAAGCTTAAACGGCAATTGAAAAATGACAAATCATCACCATCTGTCTATCTTGCCGTATGCGCCATTGCAAAAGACGAAGGTCCATATTTTAAGGAATGGATTGAATGGCATAAAAAAATGGGGGTAGACAAGTTTTTTATCTACGACAACGGAAGCTCCGACTCCACTAAAGAGACACTTGCCCCTTATATCAGATCTGGAGTGGTGGAATATAACTATTTCCCGGGATATCGCATGCAGCTCGCAGCATACGACGACTGCATAAACCGTCACCGCCTCGATGTGAGATGGCTGGCATTTATCGACCTTGATGAGTTTATTGTCCCCGTTGCCGATAAATCTATTCCCGTTTTTCTTAAACGGTTCGAAAAATATCCGGCAATAGAAATAAACTGGCTTGTCTATGGGAGCGGAGGAGCCGAATCAAAAACTCCCGGAGGAATGATGCAACGCTTCAAACGCCACTCCTTGCCGTCTCACATACTGAACCGACACGTAAAAAGCATTGTAGATCCCCGGCGCGTATGTTCCATGACCGGATGTCATGAGGCGGCGAGAATATCCGGAGATGCCGCAGATTCTCACGGACAACCCATTACCCATAACTTCCGGGACCGCGAACCGCAGCATGACATTATCCGCATAAACCATTATGCTGTACGGTCGCTGGAAGAATTTAAAGAAAAATGCATGCGCGGAAGAGCAAGCGGCAAGAAAAGATATATCGACATGGATTATTTCAAGAAATATGACTTAAATGACATTGAAGAGAAATAAGCCTATCAAAATAAAAGGAATGACAGCATCATCAGTCAAACTGATTGTTTATCCTTTTATATTTGTGCGAACTGAAAAAATAGACAAAACGCATCATACGTGCGAACGCCTTCGGATTTGAATGCAAAAGATGTATGCGCCACCATGTCTTGAGCCCTATCTTCTTCGCAGAAGGTATATATATGTTTCTGCTCAACTGGCTTACCTTCCATATTGCATCCACACGTATTACGGCTTCATCCACATAACGGGCTATATTCTTCCCGGCACATATGACTCCTTTCCAGATACATTTATAGACCACATCCTCACTGACATACACAGGCTCAAGCGCCCTCAATGAATAAGCCAGGCGGAACACAGATTTAAGATACTCAAGCCGATTCTCCGCATAATTGGAATTCACAATACTGCCGCAACGCTGGCGGTAGGAATAAAGAATCTCAGGAGAAATCACCATCTTCCGGATATTGCTTACCCATTGCGACATGACATACATATCCTCAAACACCATCCCTTCCGGAAAGTGTGTATCGATCACTTCCCTTCTAAACAATTTGTTCCAGACATAACAGGGCAATCTTCTCCCGTACAACAACTCCTGCGCCACTTTTCCTCTCTCAAGCTCGACAACAGAATCCACAAGAGCTTTCTTTCTGCGAAATGATTTGAACCATAATTCAAACCCGACCTGAGCCACATCGGCATCATGGCTTTCTATCAACTCCTTCAGCCGCTCCATCATCAAGGGATGGGCTATATCGTCCGGATCTATAAAACTTATATATTTTCCACGACAGACTTCCAATCCATCGTTGCGCGCCGCCGAGACTCCACCGTTTTTCCGGTGTATGACCTTGAAGCGTGAGTCACGGGCAGCGTATTCTTCGCAGATAGCACCTGAATTATCAGGAGACCCATCGTCAACCAAAATACACTCCCAGCCTGTGAATGTCTGTGAAGATATCGACTCAAGGCACGGTTGCAAATATTTCTCCACTTTATACACAGGTATGATTATGGATATTTCCGGTAGTGTCTGCATCATGAATAGTATTGATTTATAATA
Organism: Muribaculaceae bacterium; assembly: GCA_029052265.1. Lineage (GTDB taxonomy): Bacteria > Bacteroidota > Bacteroidia > Bacteroidales > Muribaculaceae > Lepagella. Next base: position 14,508 of record JAIDJJ010000307.1, on the reverse strand, counting down.
AAGCATCACATCTCCGGAATACCGAAGAATGCCGGGATTAAAAAAACACTTTATCTTTCGAAACGCGATTTTTCAGGGAAACGTTTTTGAAGAAACTCCGATGCGAACCGCCTGTCACTTTCCTGAGCATACTCAGAGTCGTTCATACAAAACAACATCGGGTTGTATTTAGACAATTTATCATAATGCCGACGGTTCTGAATATGAAGCCTCAACGAATCTTTTTGAGATACATAGCGAAGGTGTCCTCTTCTCTCCGCAAGAGCCACATAATGATACAGACTCCGCTGTATATCGTTCGCCTCTCGCACATGGTTTGAAAATGTCGGTTGCAATTCTTTCCGGAACATCTCTTCCACATGCAGACAGTCGCTCTTCAGATACGAATCTATATTATGATGCGCTTTCCCCCCTATATAGACCCCAAACCTCTTCTCTACCAAATCGGCGGCATTACGGACAATAATATTATAGTTGCTCAGAGGCTTCTTCCTAATCCTCTCATTAAACAACAGATAATACTTTCGCAGCCACCTGCGGTTCAATCGTATCACCGGCAAACCGTCAGAAGCGAAAAACGTCTCAGGAGTAACATGCCGGTTGATGTACATATCGTCGTTGGCATAAAGAAACCGTTCGCTAAGATCCGGTATCCTGCAAATAAAATGCTCTATGACACTCGAATTGAAGCATGGCAGGCTTTCAGACGGCATGATTTCCTTATGATCCACTATACGGATACGTGGATCTGATGTATCGAGCCACCTTGGAACCTGATTGTCTGTGACAATAAATATCTTCCTTATCCACGGTGCATAAAGTTCCACCGAACGGAGGCTGTATCTCAGCTCATCGTTGTCGGCGTATCTCCCTTCACAGTTTACGGCAGACTTTTCTTCAGGCTTCCCGATAGTGGCATTGCGTTTCGCCTGCCAGACAGGATCGTTGCCGTCAACCCACAGATAAACCAGATCTATTCCTTTATTCTCCATCTCTATTTTCATTTTCCACCAGTTTCCTGATTGACGGATATTCCTTAAATATTGCCTCTAACGCAGCCGCATTTCGGTCAGTACCGGACTTGAAATTGACAGTTTTCAACGACAATTCCTTAGGCTTTCCAACACCTTTGGGCTTGTTGTGTCCGAATGGGACAGGCACTATCTTCCTTCCGTTTGCCACTGCCGCCGCCCAAAACCATATATCATCTGTAGTGGGGGCAAGCCGTGTGAACAAATCTTCATCAATCATCTCTTTTTTCAATGATCCCGGAGGATATAAGACCCCCCCCACCCCGGTCTGTATATTCCTATAGTACGGGATATATTTCTTGAATAAAAAATGATACCACCTGTATTTACGCCATTTTTTATATGGCATACCGGGACGGATCAATTTCGCCCGATGTGCCAAAATGGCATCAGGAATACGCTCATGCAACTGTAAAAGATCGCCAAGCATGTTTTTATGGTATGCCACATCATCGTCAATTGTGACTATAACGGCATCAGGGAAATCTCTCAACGCCGGGACAAGCTTGCGGTATGAGCGGATGTCTCTACCATAATCGCGGATTTCAAATAGATCATTCTCTTGTGCAAGCCTTGTAAGCTCTTGCGGGAGCCCTTCATCGCCGAATTGGGAAAAGGTGAGATAAAGCACCACTTTGTCAGGAAGCACCGATCCGCCAAGTATTGACCTGACCGTAGGGACGACATATGATATTGCCGCCGGAAAAGATGTCAGCGAAACGATCACCTCTTCTTTTACAGGTTTTGGGTTCGGATACATTATATTTAAATTATTGTTGCAATAGTTAAATTATACGTTACAATCCGCGACTAATGCTTCCTGTCAGGCATAAAGCTTTCAATAAATGCCGTTCATGCTGCAAATTTAGTCATTCGCCATTTATTATCCAAATTATATGACCATATATTGATTATTCGAGCAGGTCGGGGCGGAGACGTCTTGTGCGCTCAAGACTTTGTTCGTGTCGCCACTCCGCGATTTTCGCTTCATGCCCGGAAAGAAGGATTTCAGGCACTTTCCATCCGTTGTAGTCGGCAGGGCGGGTATAGATCGGCGGAGCGAGCAAATCATCCTGGAATGAATCTGACAAAGCTGACTGTTCATCACCGATGGCTCCGGGAATGAGACGCACGATGGCATCGGTCATCACAAGTGCCGGAAGCTCCCCTCCGGTCAAGACATAATCTCCGATGGATATCTCTTTGGTCACAAGATGCTCCCTGATACGATAATCCACACCCTTGTAATGTCCGCATAGAATGATCAGGTTCCCCGCCATTGACAAGCCGTTCGCCATTTTCTGGCTGAAAGTCTCCCCGTCGGGAGATGTGAAAATAACCTCATCGTATTCACGCTCTTTTTTAAGGGCATTGATACAGGCTTCCACAGGTTGCACTTTCATTACCATCCCTGCCTCCCCGCCAAACGGATAATCGTCGACCTTGCGGTGACGGTCGGTGGTATAGTCGCGCAAATTATGCACCACTATCTCTGCAAGCCCTTTATCCTGAGCACGCTTCAGGATGGAGCATCCTAATGGAGAATCAAACATCTCCGGCAACACTGTCAATATATCGATTCGCATTTCTATCAATGTTGAATATAATACAGCCTGTCTATAAAAGTCAAGACAGGGCGACACGCCTTATAAACGTGTCGCCCCGTCTTTATATTACATTCTTGTGGCAATGCCACACATGAATCATCAGTCGATTGTCTCGTCTGCGGGATAGCCGCCCATCTCGCGGATAGCGTTCTTGAGCATCACATACTGCTGGAACAGGTGGTTCACAGGAACTTCATCCTTGGTATAGTCATGCATCGGGCTCTTGAGGAAGAAGCTGAGGAAACGCTGTGTGCCATATCTGCCTGCGCGCATCGCGAGGTCACTGAGAAGCACAAGGTCAAGACAGAGGGGAGCAGCCAGGATAGAGTCGCGGCAGAGGAAGTTGATCTTGATCTGCATAGGATAGCCCATCCAGCCGAAGATGTCGATATTGTCCCATCCCTCCTTGTTGTCATTGCGGGGAGGATAATAGTTGATACGTACCTTATGGTAGTATTGTGTGTCTTCGTCATTGCCGTGGCCATAGAGATCGGGCTGCTCTTCCGGAACAAGGATAGACTCGAGAGTGGAAAGCTTGCTCACCTCTTTTGTGCGGAAGTTGGCGGGCTCGTCAAGCACAAGACCGTCGCGGTTGCCAAGGATATTGGTTGAGAACCATCCGCTCAGACCGAGGCAACGTGTGCCGATGATGGGAGCGAAACCTGATTTGACAAGTGTCTGACCGGTCTTGAAGTCCTTGCCGGCGATAGGCATCTTGGTCTTCTCTGCGAGTTCCCACATAGCCGGGATATCGACTGTAGTGTTGGGGGCACCCATGATGAAGGGACAACCCTCTGAAAGAGCTGCGTATGCATAACACATCGAGGGAGCGATCCTGTCTCTGTCATCAGCCTTCATCGCAGCTTCAAGAGCAGCGAGAGAGCCGTGAACTTCCTCGTCGACCGGAACATATACCTCAGTTGAAGCCGCCCAAAGCACAACAACGCGCTCCACGCCTGTCTCCTTCTTGAAGTTGCGGATATCCTCACGGATCTGCTCGGTCATGTCCCAGCGGTCTTTGCAATCTTTCACGTTGTCACCGTCAAGACGCTTTGCATAGTTGTGGTCAAAAGCAGCCTTCATCGGCTTGATAGCCTCAAGTTCCTTCTGAACAGGGAGGATATCTTTCGCCTTGAGCACTTCTGCATTCACTGCAGATTCGAATGCGTTGGCAGGGTAAACGTCCCATGCGCCAAACTCTATATCGTTAAGATCTGCAAGAGGAACGATATCTTTATAGTGGAGGTACTTTTTATCTTCACCTTCTCCTACTCGGATTTTATCATATTGTGTCATTGAACCCACCGGCTTTGCAAGTCCCTTGCGTGCCATGAGAACACCTGTCATGAATGTGGAGGTCACTGCCCCGAGGCCTACTACAAGCACACCAAGTTTTCCTTTGGGTGCTTCAGCTTTCTGTGTTGCCATAATTTCTTTATCTGTTTTTAGATTATTATTGTCGATTCTATTATAGGGAATCAGATGTAAGGGGAAATATCCCCGCAATCTTAGCCGGGCAAAAAAGCGCTTCCCAGAAGGCAAGCGCTACGCCTTTTTCAAATTGCGCCGTAAAATTACGGGCAATTTTACATTCCACAAAGAATTTTATCTAAAAACAGACCCCTGCAATTATTAAATATTCTAAACAAACCCCACATTTGCCAAATTTTTATTAAAATATAAACAAATGCATTCATTTTTGTTAAAATACCATAATTGGGCAAAATGCCCGAAATTGGAAATTTGCTATCAATTTCTCAACTTCGGGCATATGTAAAACTCGAGAATTTGAGCGGTCAGGCTCCCTCAATAAACGTGAGAGCCTCGTCAAGGCTCGAAATGATGTTGGGATGTAGAGTCTCGTCCTCCTCTTTTGTCCATCCCTTTCCTTTAAGCCACATCGCCTGGCAACCGGCTTTTTCTGCCGGGACGATGTCTTTAGAATAACTGTCGCCGAAGACAAGCACCTCCTCCGGCTTCAGCCCAAGCGCCTCCACACCAAGAGTAAAGATCTTTGGATCAGGTTTTCTAACCCCCACCACCGCACTTTCTATCACTTTCCGGAAATATTTGGCAATCCCGAAATCTTCAAGCACTGTCTCTACATTTCCGTAAAAATTTGATACAAGCACCATCGGATATTTTTTCGACAGTGCATCCAGCACAGGCACTGCCCGGACTACGGAGCTCCGCGCCGATTCATAACAGATATCGGCTATTTTCTTTGCCATTTCATCTACCGAACCGGCGGCAAAGTGACCGTTCTCGGCAAGACGCTGAAGCTCTATCTGCATCTTGATATAGAGAAGGTCATGAAAATTATGATGAGGAAGAATGTGAAGTGTGCGTGCAAGCTCGCGCTCTGCATAAACGTATACCTCACGGAACTCCGCCTTGTCGGCAGCGACCCCCGCCTCTTGCCATGCTTTCCATATCACCTCGCTCCAATGGTCGCCTCCCGTGTCGAGAGTGCCGCCATAGTCGAATATTATCCCTTTTATTCTGGAGATATCTATGTTCATCTTATTTATATTTGAATTGCAACATCACTCTGACATGCCCCCCATATCCGGTCATTTTGAAGGAGCTGAAAGCTCATTCACAAAATTTTTACAGATTCTTTCGTGACGGCACATCATATATATTAGAACACCGTTAAGCACCGTGAGTTCGAATGCGAAATAAAGCCAAGGCATCCGGAAGATCAGGATCGAGGCGAACAAAGCGAAACTTCTTGTATTGAACGACAATATATTGGTGTATTTCATCAGTGGCTTGCTCTTTGCCCTGAAAGCATCGCGGAACGTCTGGGGAATTTCGTTACCATACTTCTCTTTCAACACCTTGCGCAACCGCTGCATCCACGGGGTGCGTTTCTCCTGACCCACAGTATAGTTGGTGTAGAACGCAAGAGTAAGTTTCTGCCAGAAATCTTTTTTCCATGACAGGGAATGGAAACGTTTCCATAATTCCGACGCCGTGTCGAGTTCGCTCCCCTCTTTCCCTTTAAGGAAAAAGAGATGGAACTGACGGTAATAATCTGCCATAGCAGCCTGGGTGGCATGAAAAAATCCGGTCACCACAGCCATGACCCATATCACCCAATGATGCGCACTGAAGAAATCGCTGGTCACATTCTCACGCAGACATATCGCTATATAGATCGCCGCAAACCAAAGATCGCCGCTCACGCCGTCAAGGATTCTGCCTATGCGCGAATATTGCTTCGTCATCCTCGCCAGCTGACCGTCGGCGCTGTCGAAAGAGTCTGCCCACACGAGCAACAGCACTCCAAGAAGATTGATCCATATATTGTCAAAATAAAAGGCGACTCCGGCACCGACTCCTAAAAATATAGATGCGATGGTTATGGCATTCGGGGTGACTCCAAGTTTCTTCGCAAGCAGTGCCCATGCATACCCTATCGGACGATAGAAAATCAGGTCAAATGTCTCCTCCGTGTCCATAGATTTCAAAGAATCCTTAAATCCCGGTTTCTTTGTAGCTTCCGCCGTATCTGTCTGCTTATGCAATTTGTCATTATTGTTAGCCATCGCCCCCTTTTGCTTAACTGTAACGTCTTCCATCATCTTTTTTTCCATTTCCTTATGGCACTGAGAACACATTTGGCAATATAAGGGGCGGCTTCCAGGCGACATGGCGCAAAGCTGGGCCAGTCGTTGAAATCAATAATACGGATGGAGCCGTCTTTATCCACAATGCAGTCGCCGCCATAGATTTTCACATCAAGAATATCCGATGCGTCCTGACACATACTTCTGAGCTTCTCCTCGTCAAAAGGGATACCTTGGCTCTTCCCGTTGATCGCCTCATGACCATATTTGCTGTGACCTTCATCAAACGGATAAAACCAATAGAAGAACGGCTGTCCGCTGACACCATAAAACTTGATAAGATCCCCCACCAGATGTCGGTTGATCACAGCCCTCTTGATGCCACGGTAAAAGTATTCATGCAGCACCTCCTGCGCCTCTTCCGGATGCCGGCAATAGCTTACATCTTCTTTATGCATGGCGTGGAAATCCCCGCGTTTTATCCAGCATGAAGAAAAACCTCCGTTCTTCAGGTCATCTATCACATTCTCATTTGTATTGACTATCAGACTGTCGGGATAAGGTATCTTGTTCCCAAGAAGAATCCTGGTCATTCTTTCACGGGTGCAGTTCTCAATCCCGAATCCGGAATTGATCACAAGACGCCCCTCGTCTTCCATTGCCTGGAGCCTGGCTATCGACTCCTGCTCCCTGCACATGTTGACAATTATCTGTTCAGAGATATCCTGATCTCTGAATTTGTCTTCACTATATATATTGACTTCGCAACCACGCTTGCGCAGATGCTCTGCGGCGGCATTGAATATCGCCGCGTCGTTTCCAATATGATTGGGTGAATAGGCTCCCGCCCGCATCACCCCGGCTATCTTTATGTCTGCCATAGGTCAGTTATGTTTCTTTTTAATCCTCTCCCCTCACGAACGCCTCTGCCGAAGCTATGTCGGAAGCGTGATCTACGTCGACAATCTTGTTCATGTCGTATGCCTTCAGATAAAGTCCTGCCGCCACAAGTGCCCGCTGATAATTGCGCATGCGTCCTATCCCATCGTCAATACATTTTTTCAAGACCGGAACCGCGCTCCCGGAAAGTCCATAGATCCCGCCGCTCACATACTTCACCCCCTCTTCCATATTGTCAAGGAAACCGGTGATGCGGTTATCCGGATCAGTGGCTACATAGAGAGGCTTTTCGTCATCAATAAATCCCGTCACCGCCATCATGCCGTCCACTTCCGGCGACGCCTCACTGTATGCTTTTATATATTTTTCAAAATCTTCCTCTCGGAATATTGTGTCTACAGTTGTGATTACAAACCGCCCCTTCCCTTCCATGAGACTTGACAGCTCATAGAAACTATGCATGGAAGTGGGGGTGGTTTTCACCAGGAGGTTGAACCCGCACGGCAAATCTTGACCCAGCTTTCGCAAGAAATCTGCCACTTCTGTCATTTCCTCATTGACAATGACGCTTATGGATTCCGCTCCACATTTCACAAAAATATCTATCAGCCTGCCTATCATCGGCTTGCCGTCGATCCTTACAAGAGGTTTTGGGAAGCCCACACCCTCCTGTACCAGACGGGAACCCTGTCCGGCAGCTATTATTCCAAAATTCATTATTCTGCAGTTTGTTCGTTAAGATTTTCTTCTTCTGAAAGCGGCTTCTCCGCTTTTTCTTTTTTGGGCTGCCGGTCAGGACGGTCACCACGTTCGGGTCTTTCCGTCACATATTTTTTTAATGGATCTGACGAAGCCTCTTCAAATCTTATACGGTTACGGAAAATATCTATCGCCGCATAGATAGCCTCTCGCATGGATGTGGGGTCAGCCTGATCTTTCCAGGCGATACCGAACGCAGTCCCATGATCAGGCGATGTCCTTACATAAGGCAATCCTGCGGTAAAATTCACGCCACTTTCCCCTGCAATAGTCTTGAACGGGGCAAGTCCCTGGTCATGATACATAGCCACGATTCCATCAAAATGCCGGTAGTCTCCCATCCCGAAAAATCCGTCGGCGGCAAATGGACCGAAAGAAAGTATACCCTTTTCCCTGCATGCCTCTATTGCGGGCATGATAATATCTTTCTCCTCTGTGCCAAGTAAACCTCCGTCGCCGGCGTGCGGATTAAGCGACAATACACCGATACAAGGCCGAGGCACCGCATAATCCTTCTTGAGTGAATCAGAAAGCGATATTATCGCCGCCTCTACATTTTCCCTTGTAATGGCTGCCGCCACTTTGGAGATAGGGAGATGCGTAGTCACCAGAGCCACCCTTACACTATCATTAAAAAGAATCATACGTGATTTGGCTCCATGACCGATCCTTGCCTCAAGATATTCTGTATGTCCCGGATAACGGAACGTTTCGCTCTGAACCGCCTCTTTTGATATAGGAGCGGTGACCAAAACGTCTATGTCGCCTGCCTCCAGCGCTTCAGCCGACATCTCCAGAGCAGCGACTGCCGACTTGCCGGACTCTTCCGTAGGCTCACCCGGCAATATCTCCGGTGCGGACGAAGAGACATCCACCACATTTATTCTGCCGGCTGCAGCCTGAGAGGCATTTCCTGCCTTATACAGGCGCATATCATCAAGACCAAACCTGCGACGGGCTTTTTCCGCTACCGAATGATAACCGAAAATGACCGGCGTACAAAGTTCTGTCATTGTCTCGTCGGCAAGAGCCTTGAGTATAACCTCATAGCCCACGCCATTTATATCTCCGTGGGAAATACCCACTCTTATTGGTCGTGCCATTGATTTTTGTTTTAGTTCCCCAAAATTACGAATTTTTTTCCATTTTCCGAATCTTCATATTTCGGGAGCATAACCCTTTTTAATTCGGGGCGCGTCACTGCTTCTTCCCGGCAAGCATTCCGCACGCCGCCATTATATCCTCCCCGCGCGAACTGCGTATTGTAGCTGTCACCCCTTTTGAATTTAAGTAATTCCTGAACATCAACATACGTTCGTCGCTGCTCGGTCTGAGTTCGACTCCCGGAATAGCGTGGAAACGTATAAGGTTGACACGACAGTCGAGACCACGCGTCATCCTGACAAGCAGATCGGCATGGGCAATGTCATCATTGACACCCCTCCACATTATATACTCCAGCGACAGTCTTCTCTGATGGCTGAAATCATAACCTGAAAGAAGCTTCATGACATTCCCGATCGGAAACGCTTTCTGCGCGGGCATCAGTTGCTCCCTTTCCACCGGATCTGCGGTATGTACGCTTATTGCCACATGCACCTGTGTGCGGTCAAGGAGATCTTTCAACTGGGGCAATTTCCCGACAGTCGACACTGTAATCCTCTTCGGGCTCCATGCCATTCCCCAGGATGCGGTCATTATTTCTATCACCGGCAATACGGCATCCAGATTGTCAAGCGGCTCTCCCATTCCCATAAATACCACATTCGTCAATTCTGTGGCGGGAGTCTCCCCGTTCCGGGGAACCGGTGGTATGCTTAATATCTGATTGATGATCTGTGCCGGCGTGAGGTTGGCTTTAAAACCGAGACGCCCCGTGGCACAGAAATAACAATTCATCTTACATCCTGCCTGTGAAGACACACAAAGTGTGGCTCTGTCCCTGTCAGGGATATACACACTTTCTATGTTTCTGCCTGAGCCGACATTGAAAAGATATTTCACGGTGCCGTCTGATGATTTCTGCCGTGATTCCGGAGCCTCCCGTCCTATGACATAGTTATCCGAAAGCCATTCCCTGTTTTTCTTAGAGATATTGACCATTTCTTCAAAACTTGTCACCTTTTTTTTATATAACCATTCTGCAAGCTGCTTCCCCACGAACTTGGGCATACCGCCGGAAAGCACAACTTTAGTAAGCTGGTCAAGCGTCATCCCGATCAACGCCGGGAGCTGTGGATTATGTTCCATATTATCTTATATTATGAGACCGGGTCATAGAAACCGGGTCTTAACACAAAGGGTCATCCCCGGAAACGGCGATGACCCTTCGCAATGTTATTTATATCCGAAGGACTACGGCATTCAATCGCCTGCCTCGAATTTATAAAGACTGTTCTTAAATTTCCGGCTGCCTTTCAGCATCTCCCCTACATTAGGATTGATAAGCTGGAAGTATTGCTGCTCATACTGGGCGTCGCTGTAGGGGAAATCCTCTTTCCCGTTGCTCTTCACCTGATATGCATAGACTCCGTTATCTCCCTTAACAAGAACTACCTTGCCGGGCTGGCTACCTGCTATCTGTCCCATGACAGAAGCGTCGCGCACCTGCATGTTTCTTCCGAATCTGAAGGTCGGGGCATTCTGCTCCTCAACTCCCATGGCAGCTGCGGCTGATTCGATTGTGCCCGCCTTAGGCTGATATTCCTTGATAAGCTCGTCGCCTGCTTTCGAACGGCGTGCCTTGTCTGTGACATATGCGCTCACCTGACCGTTTGAAAGGGGTGCATAATCCTCATACTCGTTTACCACAGCGGCAGCATAAAGTGCGGGAGTCAGGGCATCTTTCGATTCATAGATATGGCTAACCTCGCCCGGCTTGCCGTCGATCATGACCCAACGCACCACCTGGCGGCTGTCGGGATAATAGCTCTGCATTCCTGCCACACGGGGAACCGCCACTGAAGAAGTGGACAGGCTGAGATCCTGAACGGAATATCCTGACTTGGCGGCATTCTCCGAGAACGCCTTGGCTGATGTATTTTCCTCAAGGAATTTCTCAAGCTTGGCACGCTCGTCGTTGATAGTCTTGGTGCTGGGTTTGAGATCATAATTGACTTCTTCATAAGAATACACTTCTACAGGAGCGTTTCTTTTTGAAACCTGTGCAAGCACAGCACCCTGAGGCGAAGTCATCAGTGAAATATATTTGCCACCTGCATTCAGCAGCGAATCAAGCTGACCGGATTCAAGTGCACCTGTGCGGCCCTGGGCTGTGAACAACGGAATCCACTGAGCTTTCTGTGCCATGACACTGTCTACACCAAAGCGGCTTGAGACAGAGTCTACAGAAAGACCTGAGTTAAGGCTTGCGAGAACTTTCTTCGGAAGCTCGGCACCGACCACCTGCACGAGATTGAGCTGGATAGAATCCACCACCTGTGAACGGCGTCCCATCTTTACAATAGTGAACCCTTTGATATTCTCTGAAATAAGCTTCACAGAATCTGCCGAAGCCGAGAGTACGTATTCTTTAACCTGACCCACTGGAAGATCTTTGGCGCGCAATTCCTTATGCGACACCACGATACCCTCTCTCTTAAGTTCTTTGCTGATCTGAGCTGACGAATCACGAAGTTCGGCAACAGTTTTCTCCGCAAGCTTGCGGGCTGCCTCCCTGTCGGCTGCCGACGGAGAGATATTGACTGCGACAAACGCGATATCCTTTGTCACCTCATCAACTTTGAACTGGTTCTTATCCTTGTCATATTCAGCTTTCAGGGCTGCGTCATCCACCGGATACTTGGCAGGATCAAGCTGACCATAGGGATGAAATGCGATATCGACATTGCTTGTCGACACATAATCATTGTAAAGAGCTTTCTTGTCAAGATCATTTGCCTTTACGAGACCATAAAGCAATTTCTGATAGGTCTGACGTCTTACCATCTCGCGAGTCTCCTGCTCCATGGCGATCCAGGCTCTCTGGAACGGCTCCATCTGAGAATCGGTGAGACCGTTGCGCTTGGGATTGAAAATAATCTCATACGCCTGCTGGGGAGTGGATACGCTCAGGCCGGATGCGTTGAGCTGCTGGATAATAGTCTGTATTGAAGGATTCACCGGATTCTCCAACACATAGAAGCGGAGCTGCTCGGGAGAGGTCTGGATCCCTGCATTATCCACGGCTTCGTCAAGAAGCTTTTCTCCCACGAGCTCATCAAGAGCCATTTGGGAAATCATCTGGTTATCGAAATTGGCGAATTGTGCCGGATTCTGACGGCGTGCCTGCTCAAAACGGTTGTTGAGTTCCTCACGCTTACGGATGTATTCCGTATAATCTATCTTTTCTCCGCCGATTTTAGCCACTGTTGTGTGGTCGCCGAAGAGATTCCGGCTGTTGGTGATCGCATCACCGATAATGAAGGCAAGCAGCGCGACGCCTATCACAACAAGCAATAGCACCGACTTGCTTCTGATTTTCTCTAATGTTGCCATTCTATGGTATAGCTGATGTTTGTGTTTGATTAATTCTTATGGAAACAACCGGAATCAGGCATGCTTTTCGGAAAACATGCCTGAGCCCGGGGACTTTGAGCACGCAAAGATAACACTTTTGGCTCAATTCCCCAATTTTAATACACATTTATTAATTATTTTTCAAATAATCATGTTCCCGGTGTCATCCTCATGCCATCCTCAGGCTATTCCGAACGCAGATCGGATCTCGTCTGTACGGTCGGTCTTCTCCCACGTAAACAGTTCCACTTCTTTCTCCACCGGCACTCCGTCATAACGCGAACGGAAGGTCTTTTTAACTGTCCGGGGCTCTCTGCCCATGTGCCCGTAGGCGGCTGTCTCACGATATATAGGATTGCGGAGCTTAAGCATCTCCTCTATCGCACCGGGACGAAGATCAAACATCTCCCCGATCTTTACCGCTATCGCCTCATCGGAAATGCCCGGACGAGACGTGCCATATGTGTTGACAAATATATTCACCGGGGCTGCCACTCCTATTGCATAGCTCACCTGCACAAGCATCTCTTTCGCGACTCCGGCGGCAACCATGTTCTTCGCTATATAACGGCAGGCATAAGCCGCCGACCGGTCTACCTTGGAAGGATCCTTGCCGGAGAACGCGCCCCCTCCGTGCGCACCCCTTCCTCCGTATGTATCCACGATTATTTTTCTTCCGGTCAGACCGGTGTCTGCATGCGGGCCTCCGAGTACAAATTTTCCGGTCGGATTGACATGAAGAATCAGGCGATCGTCAAACAATGCACGCACATTCTCTGGCAACTTCTCCAGCACTCTTGGAAGCAGCACTTTCTCCACATCTTCCCGGATTCGCGCAAGCATCTCCTCATCCGCCCTCACCTGAGCCTGTTCTGTCTCGTCAAGCGGCAATATAAATTCATCATGAGAGGTGGACACAACTATGGTATGTACCCGCAAAGGATTCCGGTCTTCATCATATTCCACCGTCACCTGGCTTTTTGCGTCAGGGCGCAGATAAGTCTTGAGTTTACCTTTACGATAATAGCTCATTTCTTTACCTTCCTTCCTCAATTCTGCAAGTTCTCTAAGAATCATGTGAGAAAGATCGAGTGTCAATGGCATATAATTTGAAGTCTCGTCTACTGCATACCCGAACATCATACCCTGGTCGCCGGCGCCTTGCTCCATACGGTCGCCACGGCTGACTCCACGGTTGATATCGCAGCTCTGCTCATGGATCGACGACAATATGCCGAGCGAATCTCCGTCGAAACGATAAGCGCCACGGTTATATCCGATAGATTTTATAAGATCGCGCACACTTGAATGGATATCCACATACGCGTCGCTGCTGACTTCCCCGGCAACTATCACCTGACCTGTGGTACACATTGTCTCTATAGCCACATGACTTTCAGGATCACGGGCAAGAAATTCGTCAAGAAGAGTATCGCTTATCTGGTCAGCCACCTTGTCGGGATGACCTTCAGAAACTGATTCCGATGTAAATAAATAGCTCATATTGTTATATTTTTTTAGTTTTTCAATGAATATTTCCCCAAATAAGAAAAGCAGAACATCAAGGCAAGGCGTGCGCCCGCTTCCAAATGCTCTGCTTTTCTTTCCCTACGCGGAACGTACGGAAAAGTATTTCCCAAATGTGCAGTTTTAGCATTTTTTCAAGTGGTTGCAAGCAGCCAAATTTTTCCACTTTATAAAAAATCCGCCGGCGAAATGCCTGCGGACCTTGTCGGGGTGAGGCGACTCGAACGCCCGACCTCTACGTCCCGAACGTAGCGCGCTAACCAACTGTGCTACACCCCGATTGCCTAAGCGACTGCAAAATTAGCCATTTTTTTTGAAACAGCCAAATATTTTAGCAATTATTTTCAAATTTACCATAGATTTCGCTCCGGCATAGAATCTCCATAACGGCTCCGGAGTCTGGCGACAAGCCTTTCCAGATCATGTGAGAAATGATGCCCGGTCCATACCCCGCTGTTTGTCAGTATCACCCAACAGTCTCCTTCCGGAAATCTTTCCACAAGCGCATGTGTCGAACTCAATGTGCCGGTCCGCGTCCATCTCCCCTCAGCCTTTACATCTGTAGGTTATACCCCTCTCCGCGCCCCCGAG
>JAIDJJ010000306.1 GCA_029052265.1 Muribaculaceae bacterium | reverse complement strand
AATATCATTGGCGGCGGGAGCCATTCTCACATTCGGGGCGGCATCGTGTAGCGATTACCTCGACAAGGAAGTGGACCTTACATTGCAGGCAAACAATGTGTTTTCCGACTATGACCGCACCCGTGGCTATCTCGCCCAGCTTTACGATTATCTTCCCGACGCTTTTCAGGGATATAACGATACCCAGTACCGTCTTTCCCAGGACTGCATGACCGACAATGCGGTCGACTATTGGGGCGTGGCACGATATCATTCCGTCATAGCCGACGCTTATGATGCCACCAATCATTGGTTTGCAGATTTTTACTGGGCAAGAGATTATAAAGGTATCCGTGGAATCAACCAATATCTTCTCAATGCTCGCCCGGATGTAGTGGGCAACGCGGAAAAAAACGGTGACGACAACCGTCTTTACGACAGATGGGATGCTGAGGCGAGAGTGCTCCGCGCGATCCTACATTTCGACCTGCTGTCATGGTATGGCGACATACCTATCGTGGCTGATGATGAAAACGGCACACCTATCATTCTGTCGCCGGGAATGGCGCTTCCCGAACGCAAGGCAGCAGCCGATGTGCTGAGATGGATAGCTGACGAATGCGACAAGTATAAGGACAACCTCCCGTTCCGTTATTCAAATGAGACTGAAAACTGGGGCAGGATCAACGGTGCCGCCGCATATGCCCTGAAGACACGCGCCCTCCTTTACCGCGCCTCTCCCCTCTTCAATCCGGGTAACGACGTGTCGCGCTGGACCGAGGCTGCCAACGCTGCGAAGGATTTCATATCCAAGAACAGCATGCAGACCAATCCTTACCGTCTGTATGTCACAGACAACAACGATCCGTCGCAGAACTATTATCAGTGTTTCGTATCCAACCCTGTGCTCAACAACGAATATATCCTGAGCCGCTCGGTATGGGAAAACACCCTGCAGATCGAATATTTCAACGCTCCATGCGGATTTACAGGAGCTATCAGTGCCACCGGTTATCTGAATCCCACTCAGAACCTTGTCGATTCATATGAGACAGTCAAGGGATTGCCCATAGACCAGGATCCTGACTATGACGACCAGAATCCGTTCGTGAACCGTGACCCACGCCTTGAACAGACCATTCTCCACCACGGATCGATATGGGGCGACGGTGACGAGGCTCGTGCCATAGACGTCAATAACGACGACACCCGCCGTGGTGCCGACTATGCGAGAGGAAACGGCGGAACAGCCACCGGCTACTATTCAAAGAAATATCTGCACAATATCCGTTGGGACGGTACGGTAGGCGGTCAGCGCCATGCATGCCCTATCTTCCGCTATGCAGAGATACTTCTTGCTGCGGCTGAGGCTCTCAATGAGGCGGGACAGACATCTGAGGCTTATGCTTATGTGAACCAGGTACGTGCCCGTGTCGGAATGCCTGCTTATTCAGGAATGAGCCAGGATCAGCTCCGGGAGAGAATCCAGAATGAGACAAGAATCGAGTTCTGTTTTGAGGATCACCGTTATTTCGACGTGCGTCGCTGGAAGCTTTTTGAGAAGAATGGCGGAAGCGCCACTGCGGAAGCTTCTCTTCCACGTTACCGTCAGGTATTCACTCTTTATGGAGTCTCTGTAAGGGAAGGCACATCACAGACCTTCAACTATGGTCTAAGCGATATCGACTCACGCTATTCGTTTACTGCTCCCAAGAATTATTTCTTCCCCATCCCTTACGATGAACTTCAAAAGACGGGGTATACTCAGACTCCGGGATGGGAGCTTTAATTCAATTATTGATTGGTAATTGATAATTAGTAATTTGATATTTATGAAACTAACTAAATATTTATCTATCGCATTTGCTGCAGGTCTCCTTTTTATGGGGGCTTGTAGCGATGACGATAATGTGAATTATCCCGAAGGTCAAGGGATAGTGCTGGAGGCTCCTCATGCGGTTGAGTGTGGTGGCAGCTATGCCTCATTCGCCACTGTCTTCCACGTGAAGAATGACGCCCACTACACGAAGGCAGGTTATGTGATCTCTGAAACCCCGAACCCTACAATCTATGGGAGTGTATATGACGGCACAATAAGCGGAGACACGATCAAGGCAAATATAGTTGACCTTGCACCTGACCGGGAGTATCATGTGAGAGCGTTTGTCAATGAATATAAAGGGAACGTTATTTATTCTCCCGATTTCGTTTTCCGTACCGGCGAGGGTTCTCTCGAAGAGCAGCTCGCGCATTATCGCGGTCCGTCGTATCCGGATTATTATGTTGATCTGTCAGGCTGGGGCAACCGTAGCCAATGGAATCTCGCCAATGTGCATGACCCTTCTGTCGTGAAAGCTGTCGACGGATATTATTACATGTATCAGACCGATGCCTCCTACGGCAATGCCCACGTAGAGGGGGGACATTTTCATGGACGCCGTTCGCTTGATCTTGTGAACTGGGAATATCTCGGCGGCACGATGCAGGCTCTTCCTGAATGGGTTGTACCTAAGCTCAACGAAATCCGCGAAGGTATGGGGCTTACTGCTGCAACTCCTGATGAAAATGCTTTCGGCTATTGGGCTCCGAGCGTTGTGAAAGTAAGGGATGACCTTTACCGCATGTATTATTCAATTGTTGTTCCCGGCACTATCGACGGCGACAACTCATGGGGTGAGCGTGCGTTCATCGGAATGATGGAAAACTCTGATCCCGCCAACAATGACGGATGGGAAGACAAGGGGTATGTTATCACTAACGCTTCCGACAAGGGTCTTGATTTCCATGTGACACCCAACGACTGGAGTAACTGCTACTATAAGTATAATGCAATCGACCCGTCGGTCATCATCACTGAAAACGGTGAGCACTGGATGATATATGGGTCATGGAACAGCGGTATCGCAGCCGTTAAGCTGGATCCGGCTACCGGTAAGGTGGCTGCCGAGCTCGGCAATCCCTGGGGAACAGATGCAGACATAGCTTCTTACGGCAAATTGATAGCCACTCGCCAGATGGGTAACCGCTGGCAGGCTTCGGAAGGTCCGGAGGTAATCTACCGAGACGGTTATTACTATCTCTTCCTTGCCTATGACGCGCTTGACGTGGCTTACAACACACGCGTGGCACGTTCCCGCAATATCGAAGGTCCTTATGTGGATATCAATGGCACAAACATCACCGACAACGGCGGGGACGCGCTTCCGGTTGTGACGCATCCATATAGGTTTGCCAATTCACAGGGATGGGTGGGATTCTCTCACTGCACTGTGTTTGATGACGGCGACGGGAACTGGTTTTATGCTTCCCAGGCACGTTTCCCGGCGGGTGTGAACGGCAACGACGCGAGCAACGCCCTCATGATGGGTCATGTGCGTTCCATAGTATGGACAAAAGATGGCTGGCCTCTTGTAATGCCGGAGCGTTACGGCGCGGTGCCACAGCTTGCCATAGCTGAAGAGGAGCTTATCGGAAGCTGGGAGGTGATTGATCTTTCATATTCCTACGCACAGATGAAAGAATCGGGAGAGATGGTTCTCGCTTCCGACCATACGGTTTCAGGCGGTGCGTGGAACGGCTCTGCCTGGAGCTACGATGCACAGTCTCAGATCTTGAAAGTGGGTGATGCCGAACTGTATCTCAAACGTGAATGCGATTGGGAGAATGCAGAACGTCGCGCGACAATAGTGTTCGCCGGTCTTTCCGGAACCACCTGGTGGGGTAAGAAAACCATTTGAATATAACTCAAAAAAGAGGCGTTGCGCATCCTGATGCGTGAATGCTTCTGTAACGCCGGAGCGCGGAAGTCTGGAAACAGACTTCCGCGTTTTTTTATTCATTGATAGATGTGTCACACGGTTCTGTTTGCCAAAGCGGCAATTATTTCCTAAATTTGTAATTCACAATAGCTGACCTATGAGACGATGTGACAATATATATTCAAGGAAATCTTTTGTCAATGTGCGCAGCGGGCTTGCATGCCGTATAATAGTGTGCTGTCTGTATGTTTTTGTTATGTCGTGGCAGTGTGTGCAGGCGCGCCATATCATGGTGACAGAGCTTCCCACCCAACATCTTCTCCCCTCTTCCCCCGTCCATCGTCTTCTTCAGGACAGCGAGGGATATATGTGGTATGCCACGGAAGGTGGCGGCTTATGTCGGGACGACGGTTATCAGATCAACGTATTCCGCTCCCCTTTTCCGCAATTTACCTCAAGATTTCGTATCATAGGTGTAGATTCTGTCAGAAGCAACCATATAACATGCCTTGCCGAGGACCGGCTCAATAAAAAGATATGGTTCGGAACCACCAAAGGTCTTTATTATCTTGATAAAAAAGATTATGGCGTATATGCCGTATCCGACCGACGTCTCTCTTCCAGCCATATCAACGTACTGTTTTGTGATGACGAAGGGTCTATATGGGCTACTTCTGGAGAAATTATATTCCGTCTCACATCCGGTGGAGATGTGATGCGGACATACAGGTGTGGAATTGAAGATAAAAAGGTCACCCCTATCTATTTCCATCAAGACAGCAATAAAGAACTTCGTCTGTTGTGTACAGGTAAATCCATGTTCAGGCATGACCGAAGAAATGACAGGTTTGTTGTTGAGTCGAAAGATTTTCCGTCCGATCCCACATGTATAGCTGAAGACAAGGAGGAAGGGCGTTTTTTTGTAGGAACCTGGGGGCATGGTGTGATGACTTATATACCGTCCGGCACTTCGCGGGATGGAAAGGCAGGAATAGTCCTTCAGGACGCTACATGTTCAGGGGGATATTCATCTCAGGGTACACAGGTTCTTGACATAATATATGATGATTCTCGCGCGCTCGTATGGACTGTCACGATGGACAACCTTTATGTGTACGG
This sequence comes from Muribaculaceae bacterium, assembly GCA_029052265.1. GTDB lineage: Bacteria > Bacteroidota > Bacteroidia > Bacteroidales > Muribaculaceae > Lepagella. Next base: position 1,775 of record JAIDJJ010000306.1, on the reverse strand, counting down.
CATACGGGACGGGATGCTTTATCCATATCCCGACACCACTTTCCTTCCGGAAGGTAAAAAAGTGCTTGACCTTCTTTTCAAGGACAGCTCAGGCAACATATGGGTTCCGGGGTTCACTCCGCACACATTCATCATATCGGAAGATGCCGACAAGGTGGACCGATACCCTGTATCCGTCACGAGAGAGACGACCGGGTATCCGGTAATGGCTGATGCCGTGGTGAAAGACGGCGATATGTTTTGGATATGGCAAGGCAGGGACAATCTTACCCTTTATGATCCGGGCAACGGCTCACTGTCTTATCTCAGGGATAGACAGGACAGGCTGCGTACCGAGAAATGTATAGAGAAATGTAAGGACATGGATGGTATATGGGCTGCCGACGGGAGGAAGATCTTCCGCCTCACCCATGAGGGACATGAAGTGCATGCCGATTTGAAAACCGTTTTGCCGGGGAAAGGATATGTCACCGCGCTTCATGAAGCCTATGGACGACTTTACATAGGTATGGACAACGCCATATATTGCATGCCCGTGACGGGCAACCGTGCAAGTAAGATCTGTGAAGGAACGGGAAGGATAAACGATCTGACCGCCGGATATTCCGGAGATGTGTATGCGGCTGCCGCTGACAGGGGTTTCCTTCATGTCTCTCCCTCCGGCGATATTTCGTATCTCAACGGCGGGGAATATTTTACCGCCGTGACCCTTTCCTCCGACGGCACTGTATGGGGCGCGACCTCTCAGGGGAGTGTCTATAGCCATACTCCGGGAACCGGTGTGTTGCGTTCGGAAAATCAGGGCTGCATGTCGGGTGGTGAAAGCATAAAGAGCATGGAGTCGGACCGTGCGGGACACATATGGATACTTACAGACCAGTATGTAAAAGAATATAATCCGTCGAACAAGGCTTTCCGGGTTTTCAATTCCACGGACAAGAAAATAGGGATGGACTACATGCATTCGGTCAGGAACACAGACGACGGCGTGTGCGTGGGTGGGATGGGCGCGTTCTGCCTGATCCCGTCATCTTCAGAACTTGACCACAAGTCGGCTTCATCAATAAAGCCTGTGGTGACATCCGTCACTTCGGGGGAGACACATATACTTCCCGGCGAGGGTACAGGATCTATCCTGCTGTCTCCTGATCAGGGAGAGTGCAGGATCGCGTTCTCCACGCTTGACCATATCCATGCCTCCGGCATAAGCTATGCATACAGGCTGAGAGGATGGCAGGACGAGTGGACATATCTTCCCCACGGCAACAATATAGCTTATTTCAGCCGACTCCCGAAAGGGAAATATGAACTTGAGTTGAAGGCGACCGACAGGTATGGATGCTGGGGTGAGCCTTATCCTGGTATTGTGTTGAATATATTGCCGGCATGGTATGAGACATGGTGGGCATACGCTATATATGGCGTGGTGGCTTTATCATTGACCGGAGGGGCTATATGGCTGTCACGGAGGATACGTCAGCTCATAGAGCTTCACAGACGTCGCGGAGAAGTGGTCCTGGCAGGAGTTGATATCAGGATAGATGAAGGCGCGATGCCGAGATTTGACAAGGAATTTCTTCAGAATGCCGTGCGTCATGTGGAGGGACATCTCTCCGATCCGCGTTACAATGTCGAGCAATTGAGCTCAGACCTGTGCATGAGCCGCATGAATCTTTATCGGCGCATACAGTCGCAGACGGGTAAGACCCCGACGGAATTTATACGGGACATACGGCTTAAAAAAGCCGCTTCCATGCTTGAGGACACCGATGTGC
>JAIDJJ010000305.1 GCA_029052265.1 Muribaculaceae bacterium | reverse complement strand
GAGATATTTCCGGTTGATACGGAGTGTAAGCTGTATAAAACTCGCTGCGAGCAAGAAGATGTGCTACTGTTGAGGGTGCATAATGGTCGTATGCTCCGCCACCTGCAAATATTGTGAGAGATTTGTTTTTGGAACCAAGTTCGTTAAAATGGCGTCTTAGTTCAATTTCTGACATCGCAGAAGGGATGTCGTATTCTTCACGGTAAATTACCTCTTCAGGAACGTCACCGTAAAGCTCGTCGATAGATGCCACACCAATCTTATCAAGCATCGCACGGATGTCTTCCTCAGTGTGGGGCATGAATTTATCTGACATAATTGTTATTGGTGTTTTTATGGTTGGTGCTGCATTTAATGTAGTTGTGTTGTATGTTTCACACACAACATGAGAGTTGCAGCATATATGTTTGACGGGATTTTGCATGGCATCATGATCCCATGCAAAATCCCGTCAAGGTTTTATAAGTTATTATTCTTCGCAAACTTTAGCATAAGCGGCAGCATCGAGGAGGTTCTCGAGCTCTGAAGGATCAGACACTTTTACTTTCATGATCCAATTTGCGAATGCGTCCTGGTTGACAAGTTCGGGCTCATCTTCAAGCGCCTCGTTGATTTCAACAACTTCGCCGCTCACCGGAGAAAGAAGGTCGCTGGCAGCTTTCACTGACTCAACTGCACCGAAGTCTTCTCCCTGAGTAACTTCGTCGCCTACTTCCGGCATGTCGACATACACGATGTTGCCAAGTGCGTGCTGTGCATAATCAGTGATGCCGACAGTTGCGATGTCGCCTTCGAGTTTTACCCACTCGTGAGAATCTGCATAACGGAGATCTTCTAAAATCTTGCTCATAATTATATGTATGTTTAAATTTGAATTTTATTATTTCTTATAGCTTTTGTCGTAGAAACGTTTCTTGACAACTGTTGCGGGGAAAGTCTTTTTACGGATACGAACTTCAACCTTTGTCCCCAGCTTGTCAAACGGCTTATTAATCATTGCCATTGCCACGCTCTTGCCCGTTGAGATACTTCTATAGCCGGTAGTGATCTCACCAACTTGCACTCCGTCAACTTCTACAGGGTATCCATGACGCGGTATGGCGTTCCCTTCAAGCTCAAGACCAACAATGCGACGTTTTACACCTTCCGCTTTCTGAAGAGCAAGTGCCTCCTTGCCGATAAATTCCTCTTTGTCAAGTTTGACAAACATGCTCAGGCTTGCCTCAATCGGAGTGATGTCGGCACTGAGTTCGTCTCCATAAAGGGGAAGACCTACTTCAAAGCGAAGTGTGTCACGGCAACCGAGTCCACAAGGTTGTACGCCGGCTTCCATGAGTTTATCCCAAACTTTCTGAGTGAAATCGTGGCTGCCATAAACTTCAAAACCGTCTTCTCCGGTATAACCTGTGCGGCTAACTATAACTTCTTCGCCATCGATAGGGAAAGTCTTGAAATTATAGAATGCTATATCTTTTACGGGGATGCCAAGAACATTCTCCATAGTTTCCTCGGCTTTTGGACCTTGAATGGCAACCTCTCCGTAATATGGGCTTTGATCTGTTATTTCGACATTGAAGCCTTCAGAATTCTTGATGATCCAATCGACGTCTTTTGCGATGTTAGATGCATTGATAACAAGGAAATATTCCTCATCATTAACTTTGTATACAAGGAGATCATCTACGGTGCCGCCATTTTCATAGCACATCATTCCATAGAAAATCTGACCATCGGGAGCACCGGTGACATCATTTACAAAAATGTGGCTTACGAACTTATATGCATCGGGACCTTTAACTCTCACTTCGCCCATATGACTCACATCAAAAACGCCGACTTCCTGTCTTACTGCATTGTGTTCTTCAGTGATGCCTTTGTACTGAATGGGCATGTCAAATCCGCCGAAAGGCGACATGAGCGCACCCAATGCTACGTGGCGGTCATGGAGACATGTTTTGGTTAGATTTTCTTCCATTTTGATGGTTAAGGTTAGATTTTTGTTTCACTTGCAAAGTTGAGAATGCTACTTTCCCAACTTTTGGAAATGTTGTGAAGACGATATGTCATTTCACATGTTCACAATTACCAATTGGAACGTTATCCACCAAATTTGTTTGATAACAT
>JAIDJJ010000304.1 GCA_029052265.1 Muribaculaceae bacterium | reverse complement strand
TGGACTATACTCAACGCTGGGCTGAACACAATGAGTGGAAAGGCGCAAAAAGTGGTGACCGCAGTAAATGGAAATACGATTATGGCGAGACTGATGAGCATGTGCTTTTCGGCGACTGGCAGATCTGTTTCCAGACTTATGCCGATCTTTACAATATCCTCCCCGATGACAAGAGAATACGCAGGGCAAGGGAAGTGATGGAATACCAGATGTCGACTCCCAACAACGATTACTGGTGGTGGGCGGACGGTCTTTACATGGTCATGCCGGTTATGACCAAGATGTATAAGATCACAGACAATAAGAAGTATCTTGACAAACTTTACGAATACATCACCTTCTCCGACAGCATAATGTTTGATGCGGATGAAAATCTGTATTATCGCGATGCAAAGTACACCTATCCCAAACATGAGAGTGTAAACGGGAAGATAGATTTTTGGGCGAGAGGCGACGGCTGGGTGCTTGCCGGACTTGCAAAAGTGCTTCAGGATCTTCCTGCGGAATATATCCACAGAGATTTTTTCGAGAAAAGATATAAGGACATGGCAGACGCTGTGGTGGCATGCCAGCAGCCAGAAGGGTATTGGACCCGTTCTATGCTTGACAAGGACCATGCCCCGGGGCCTGAGACTTCGGGCACAGCATTCTTTACTTATGGTCTCCTTTGGGGAATAAACAACGGCTACCTCGCCGATTCAAAATATATGGATTCGGCACGTAAGGGTTGGAATTACCTTAAGACGACAGCACTTCAGAAAGATGGCAGGGTCGGTTATGTGCAGCCGATAGGGGAGAAAGCTATTCCCGGTCAGGTGGTGGATGCAAATTCTACGGCTGATTTCGGCGTCGGAGCTTTCCTTCTCGCAGCATGTGAATATGTCAGGATGCTTGAGGCAGACCATTCTCAGGACCGTGCCTATTGGGTGGATCTCCTTTATAAAATGGCACATCCGGTGTTGAGCAATATGTCGAAAGGGGAGTTGCAAAAGAATATGCTCGTTGAGGTAAGTCCCAACTGGGACGGTAGAAACAAGGGAGTGACCTATATGGAGACGTTCGGCAGACTTATGGCAGGTATAGCCCCTTGGCTCTCTCTTCCAGACGACAACACGACAGAGGGTCTGAAAAGGAAAGAGCTTCGCGACATGGCACTCGCTTCTTATAAAAATGCCGTTGATCCTCAGAGTCCTGACTATCTTCTTTGGAGAGGTCACGGACAGGCGCTCGTAGACGCCGCTTATGTGGCTGAAAGTTTCCTCAGAGCCTACGATGCTTTGTGGATGCCCCTTGACGACACCACAAAGAAACGTTATGTAGAAGAGTTCACCCAGCTCCGCCGAGTGGATCCTCCCTACACCAACTGGTTGCTGTTCTCATCTACTATAGAGAGTTTCCTTGCAAAGGCAGGAGCGGAATGTGATGAATATCGCGTCAATTCGGCTATCAGAAAGACAGAGGAATGGTATGTCGGCGACGGCTGGTATGCAGACGGACCCTCTTTTGCATACGACTATTACAGCAGTTACGTGTTTCACCCGATGATGCTTGAGACATTGCAGGCAATGAAGGATGCCGGCAAATACACCCGCATTCACTATAGCAAATACTACAACCGGGCGATAAAGAGAACTCAAAAGTTTGCGATTGTACTTGAAAGAATGATTTCACCTGAAGGGACATTTCCGGTTTTCGGAAGGTCGATACCTTACCGTATGGCGACCCTTCAGCCGCTGGCGTTGATGGCATGGTATGAAAAACTTCCTTCAGGGTTGAGCAACGGTCAGGTGCGTTCCGCTCTTACAGCTGTTATGAAAAGAATGTTTGACGGAAAGGAAAATTTCAACGAGGGTGGCTTTCTGACGATTGGTTTTTCCGGCAGGCAACCAAACATCGCAGACTGGTATACCAACAACGGCTCTCTCTACATGACCTCACTTTCATTCCTTCCTCTTGGACTTCCGGCAACACATCCATTCTGGACTGACGCGCCGCTTTCATGGACTAATAAAAAAGCATGGGGAGGTGAGCCTTTCCCGAAAGACCACCATTGGGGTGATGGTGAAAAAATCCACGATTTGTTCTAAAAGATAAGACGTGCTCATAAGAATGGCGACTTCCGTAATGATTGGAAGCCGCCGTTTTTATTGAGTCGGCAATGTGATGTGGATTGACAATCCTTTGCCCGGATTATTATGTAAGCGGATATCTCCGCCGTGCAATCGTATAATCTGCCGGCTAAGAAACAATCCAATCCCGCTGCCGTTTTTCTTAGTTGTTACAAAAGGTTGGAATGGATTCTCCGCGATTTCGTTAGGAAGACCTTTCCCGTTGTCGACTATGGTAATAAGACTCCTGTCTGATGATCTTGTCGCAGTTATGCTTACGGAAGGGTTTGGATCATCCTTTACTGCTTCCAACGAATTCTTGATGAGATTGACCATAACCTGAGACAACAGTCTCTCGTCTATGAATAAAACGGTTTCCGCACCAATATTATATTCCACTATCCCCTTGCGTGTAAATATTGATTCCTCAATGCATGAAATAGATTTCTGAAGTTTGTGGAAAAAGCATGCTGCCTCCACCGTTTTTTGTTCCGGTGGAGGCAAATGTGTGAGTGCATGATAGGAATCAAGAAATCTTTTTATCCCTTCACTTTGACTTTTGATAATTTCCACCGCCTCTTTCCTTTCAGGTTCTCCGTAATTGTCTGGATTGTCATGCATATCTGTAGATAAGGCTACAATAGGAGCTATTGCGTTTCTCATCTCGTGGGTCATAACCCTGAGAATACGGTCATAATAAAGCTTACGGGTTTCCAGCTCTCTTTTGTTTTTCAAATACATGGTTGTGATCCGGTTCATGCTTTGTGCCATTTCAAACAGTTCCGAATCATTTGGGTCTGCTTCGAACCTCATGCTCGTGTCATTCATCTCCAACCCTCTCACAAATGATGACATGGAATTGATCAGCTTGTTTATAAACGATTGTGTTATAAAGATGAATAAGGGAATGGTCAGTGAAATTAAAATCCCCGATGCTACATGATGTGCGGAGAATGTTATTGCTGCGCATGCCGAGGCAGCTATAATTGCCAAAAGCGTCAGGAATATTTTAAATTTGAAATGCTTCACTTCTTCTTTAGAATATTGTAGAGTGTCTGTCGGTTGACTCCTAATTTTTCAGCTGCAGCCGAGAGGTTGCCGCCGCACATGTCGATCACATGTCTGATATGCGACATTTTAAGTTCATCAAGAGTCATGTCATTTTGGAGCTTCTCCTTTTCCTCTATTTTGCGTGCGTTTACCATAGATTCACGCTGGAGGTGTGTTTCCCTGTTTTTTTTGATTGCACGGTGAAGCTTGTCGATCAGATCTTTATTGTCCCAAGGTTTTGTCACAAAATCCTCGGCTCCGTTTTTCATAGCCTCCACGGCAAGAGGGACATC
>JAIDJJ010000303.1 GCA_029052265.1 Muribaculaceae bacterium | reverse complement strand
TCGGTTATCTACGCACAGTCGATCCGGCAAAAGTGGCAGAACTTCTTCAGCTCCCCAAAGGTGTGTTCGTGGTCTGTGGTCTTGCTCTTGGTGTGCCTCGTGAACATCCGGATTTGAAGCCTAAGCAACCCAATGAGACTGTTTTCTTCAAAAACCGCTACTGTTCTGACGAAAAAAAATTAGTGGATGACCTCGAAAAATATGACGATATAGTCAAAAACTACAATGCTACAAGAGCCGGAGGAACATCAGACAATGATTGGTGTGACCATATACTCGACTACTACCGTCATGCCATGAACTATAAGATTCTTGATTATCTTAAGGCACAAGGCTACGACATCACTCACTGATTTGTTTATTAGAACGTGCACTTGACAGCATCTTCTGCTCAACAAGCATGTAAAAAATGGGAACCGACTTAAGTCAGTTCCCATTTATAATGTGGTCGCTCAAGGAAATTATTTCACCTTGTCCACGATAGCCTTGAAAGCCTCAGGATTGTTCATGGCGAGGTCAGCGAGAACCTTACGGTTGATCTCGATGCCTGCCTTGTGGATAAGACCCATCAGCTTGCTGTAAGAAAGATCTTCCATACGGGCGGCTGCGTTGATACGCTGAATCCAGAGAGCGCGGAAATTGCGCTTTTTCTGCTTACGGTCGCGATATGCATACGTAAGACCTTTCTCCCAGGTATTCTTGGCTACGGTCCATACGTTACGACGGCTTCCGTAATAACCGCGGGTGAGTTTCAGTATTTTCTTTCTTTTTGCCCTTGAGGCTACATGATTGACTGATCTTGGCATTTTTGTTCAGTTTTTGAATGTCAGCGGCAATTTTATTTTGCTCTTGCAGTGCTGCACATTCGGTTAATAAAATGAATGATAAAAATGATTTGAAGAATTCAGGCTAAAGCCATTATTCCGATTGGGAACTTCTGAATATCAACGAAGGTTGAGAAGTTCCTTGATCTGACGTGCATTAGCGCCGTCTACAAGAGCGGTGTGATCGAGGTTTCTCTTACGCTTCTTTGACTTCTTTGTCAGAATGTGGCTGTGGTAAGCGTGTTTTCTTTTAATCTTCCCTGTGCCGGTGAGCGCGAAACGCTTCTTTGACGCGGCATTGGTCTTTACCTTTGGCATTTTGTAAAAATTTAGTTGTTTTAAATTCACCTCGGCACTATGTGCCTACGGTCTCTTTCAATTTTTATTTCGCTTCCTCAGGGGCGGATGTCCCTTCGGCAGTGTTGTCTGTATCGTTTGAATCCGCGCTGCGCACAGGCTTTTCCTTACCCTCCTTTTTGGGGGCTGCCTTCAGCGGGGAAATCATGATGATCATTCTTTTCCCCTCAAGCACAGGCATCATCTCGACTTTGCCATATTCCTCAAGATCGTTGGCAAAACGCAGTAGTAAAACCTCGCCTTGCTCCTTGAATAGAATTGACCTTCCTCTGAAAAAGACATACGCCTTTACTTTGGAACCTTCCTTAAGGAAAGATATGGCATGTTTGAGCTTGAAATTATAGTCGTGGTCATCTGTCTGAGGTCCGAACCGAATCTCCTTCACAACTACTTTCGCGGCTTTCTGCTTCTGCTCTTTCTGGCGTTTCTTCTGCTGATAGAGGAACTTCTGATAATCCAGAATGCGGCATACAGGCGGCTCCGCGTTGGGTGAGATTTCAATCAGGTCAAGCTCCATCTTTTCGGCAAGGCGGAGAGCCTTGTCTATAGGATAGATACCCTGTTCAACATTATCACCCACCAGACGCACTTCTCGTGCCCGGATGTACTCGTTGATTACGTAAGGGTCCTTGCTGTTTCGCTCGGCACCGCCGCGGCGCGACTTCTGTGCGGGAGCACCTGCACCTGCAGGACGCGGAGGGCGCGGAGCTCCTCCGGCAGCAGGTCTGCGAGGACCTGAAAATTGTGGTTTTTTCTCCATTCAGTTGTTGCTTTTCTTTAGAGCAGCTTTGATTTTTTATGTTTAATTTATCATTGATGCGATTTCTGCATTCAATTCGGCTGCAAAGTTAACGATTTTCATCGTACCTTTATCACCTTCGCCCTGTTTTCTTACAGAAACTTCATCATTTTGTGCCTCTTTTTCTCCTACTATGAGTAGATAAGGCACTTTTTTAAGTTCATTGTCCCTGATTTTCTTCCCGATCTTTTCGTTGCGGTCATCTACAAACGCCCTCACTCCTTGCTCTTCAAGAACCTCTGTGACCTTACGGGCGTAGTCATTAAACTTTTCACTGATGGGAAGGACAACAGCCTGTTCCGGAATCAGCCATAAAGGCAGCTTGCCTGCGGTATGCTCAAGCAATACCGCCACAAACCGCTCCATGGAGCCGAACGGAGCACGGTGAATCATGACCGGACGATGCTTTTGATTGTCACTTCCTGTATACTCAAGACCGAAACGCTCCGGAAGATTATAATCCACCTGGATAGTGCCAAGCTGCCAACGGCCACCGATGGCGTCTTTCACCATAAAGTCAAGCTTGGGTCCATAGAACGCAGCCTCACCTTCCACCTGTTTTGCCTTAAGACCCTTTTCTTCACAGGCTTCGATAATCGCATTTTCTGCAAGATGCCAATTCTCGTCCGAACCTATATATTTTTCCTTGTTATTCGGATCGCGAAGAGATATCTGAGCTTCAAAATTTTTAAAATCAAGTGCCTTGAAGATATAAAGGATTATATCCATCACTTTAAGGAATTCCCCCTTGATCTGATCAGACGCACAGAAAATATGGGCATCATCCTGAGTAAAGCCTCTCACCCTGGTCAATCCATGAAGCTCTCCGCTCTGCTCATAACGATATACCGTCCCAAACTCTGCGAGACGCATCGGAAGATCCCTGTAACTGCGAGGACTTGCTTTATAGATCTCACAGTGGTGAGGGCAGTTCATCGGTTTGAGCATATACTCTTCACCCTCTTCCGGCGTATGGATTGGCTGGAATGAATCTTTCCCATATTTCGCCCAATGGCCTGATGTGACATAAAGGGCTTTATTCCCTATATGGGGAGTGATCACCTGAAGATATCCGTATTTCTTCTGAATTTTACGCAAGAACTGCTCAAGACGGTCTCTGAGCGCAGCTCCTTTTGGCAACCACAACGGGAGACCCTGTCCTACTGTTGACGAGAAAGTGAACAGATCCATCTCCTTGCCAAGCTTGCGGTGATCCCGCTTCTTAGCCTCCTCAAGAAGTGTCAGATACTCATCAAGCATTTTCTTCTTGGGGAAGGTGATGCCATAGACGCGCACAAGCTGATTGCGTTTTTCGTCGCCTCTCCAATATGCTCCTGCAAGCGACAAGATCTTCGCCGCCTTTATAGGAGAGGTATTAGGGATATGGGGACCACGGCACAAATCAGTGAAACTGCCTTGTGTATATGTGGTGATATGACCGTCCTCAAGTTCGCTTATAAGCTCGCACTTGTAGGTCTCTCCCCTTTCGCCAAACATTCTCAAGGCATCATCCTTAGATATATCCGCCCGGACTATATCTTCCTTGCGCGACACGAGCTCCATCATCTTGTCTTCGATTTTCTTGAAATCTTCTGACGTGATTTTATGCTCTCCCGGATCTATGTCATAATAAAAGCCATTTTCAATAGCCGGACCGATGCCGAATTTCACTCCTGGATAAAGCTCCTGAAGCGCCTCGGCGAGAAGGTGGGCTGACGAATGCCAGAAAGCATGTTTCCCTTCTTCTGAATCCCATTTGAAGAGCTCGATTTTTGCATCCTCTGATATAGGGCGCGAAA
>JAIDJJ010000302.1 GCA_029052265.1 Muribaculaceae bacterium | reverse complement strand
CTCCTTCACTCAGTCTCAAAACAACCTCAAAAACTCTTTCTAAATCTTAACTTATGCCAAAAGTAAACATACTCTTAAACTGAGATATATGTCTGAGGTTGCAAGATTTAAGTCTTTGCGCATCGGGCGTTCTGATAGATAGTCCGATACGTGTCTGCAAATATACAAATTTTTAGGTGAAATTTAGTCTTTCCGGGGATGTTTTTTAGAGTGGATGTTAAAATTTTTATGTGTATGTTAGTCAAAAAGGTATCAAAAAATTGAAACGGTTGAGTCAATTGGCTGACTGCTACTGTATTATTCTCTGTAATGCTTTGCGTCAGCTTCCTGATGGGAGAAAATTACTGAGCGGATTGCCGGGTTTTGCCATGTCCATAAGTTTTTTTGAAAAAGCTTAATGAAACTGCATCCGAATCGGTCGTTACCGCAAGGAATACCGGACCTTCAGCTGCAAGCCACTGCTGCATTGCATCTTCAAGTTTTGTGGACCTGAATGGTGGATGCAAACAAGTAGTAGGGAAATGTATGATTCCATTCAAAAAATGTATTATTCCGCTAAATAGTTTTGATGGATTAGATTAAATTTGCAGCGAAGTTGAATAATCATTTTTATTAAAATATTTATCGTTGAACAGCTATATTAGTGATAAAAGTGATTCTTCAAAATAACTTGGTACGTTTAATAATGACACGTTTATGAATATTGATAAGAATGGCAAGGGGCGCTTAATGGTGGTGTTGGTATGTGCTTTAGGAATCTGTATTCCAGGATTGAGTTCTGAGCGCGATACGATAAATGTCGCAGATTTCGGAGCTCTTCCCGATACGCATAGGAATATGTCAGCCGCCTTCAAAGCGGCTGCGGCAGAATGCAGCCGGAAGCCGGGAAGTGTTCTTCTCATTCCGCCCGGACGATATGATCTTTGGCGGGAAGACTGTTCGTTGCACGACTATTATGTTTCAAATACTACGGATGAGAATGAATGGCATGATAAGACAAAGCATATAGGTATTCATCTTGCAGGGGCTGAAAATGTGACGGTTGAAGGAAGGGGTGCAACCCTTATGATGCATGGCAGAATGACGCCGCTGGTGCTGGATGGCTGCAAGGGGGTCACGGTACGCGACCTGACAGTAGATTTCGAGCGTCCGGGAGGTTTCGAGTTTACTTATGCTGATGTGGTGGAGGGTTACACTACTGTGACCGTTCATCAAGACACCGGTTACGACATCTTGCCCGACGGAAAGATAGCATTTGTGGCAGAAGGGTTCTCCACGGTGGGTTTTCGGATACAGTGTATAGCATATGATCCCGATACGCGGTATTATACTTACAGCAAAGATTGGAAAGTGCTGAGGGATTGTCAGGTTGAAGAGCTGTCTCCCGGCGTTTTGCGCTTCAAGACACCAAATGATTTTATGCCGAAAAAAGGGACTTCCATCAATCTTAGAGATGTCATAAGAGATGAGTTGGGGGCTTTCATAACCGAATGCAAGGATATTAATTTTTCAGGAGTTACAATGCATTATATGCATGGCATGGGTTTTGTGAGCCAATATTCCCGTGATCTTATGTTCGACAGCATAATATGTGAGCCGAGCCGGGGGCGTCTTCTTGCCGCTGCCAATGATTTCATGCAATTCTCGGGGTGCGGAGGAAGAGTGAAGGTGAAGGATTGTCGTTTTGTCGGGGCACAGGATGACGGCATCAATATTCACGGCACAAATCTGAGGATAGTTGACAGGCTTTCAAAAAGGAAGGCACGTCTGCGGTTCATGCATCACCAGAGCTATGGTTTCAATGCGTTCAGAAATGGGGATTCAGTGGCTTTTGTGGATCCGTCAACGATGTTGAGGACAGACACTGCGAGAGTTATGTCTGTGAAACGTATAGACGAACGTCTTGTGGATGTTTCATTTGACCGGGCAGTTCCGGAGAATGCTGTTGCGGACGAGATATGTGTGGAAAACCTGACATGGACTCCGGAAGTTGAAATATCCGGCAATTATTTTTCCCGGATAGACACAAGGGGTATTCTTGTCACGACACCAAGAAAGGTGGTCATAACCGGAAATACGTTTGACAAAACCGGGATGTCGGGTATACTTATCGAGGGAGATTCCAAATATTGGTTTGAGTCGGGACCTTGTAATGATGTTACAATTTCAGGAAATACATTTATAGAATGCGGCTACAACAACACATACGATAACCCTTCCGGAGCCACAATCGGGATAAACCCGAGTAACAGTATAATTGACAAGGATAAACCTGTGCATAGAAATATAAGGATAATAGGGAATAGGTTCCGGATGGCAGACCGCCCGGTTCTAAGAGCCAAGAGTGCGGGACCGTTGCTGTTTGAAAGGAATATTGTCACAGGAGTCGACAAAACTCATATATATCTTAGCGGGTGTACAGATGTGGTGATTAAAGATAATGACATGCCGGATCCGGAAATTACGGAATGTGGGGATGAATAAATGAAAGAGTACGGGCGCATGTGTTGCATCAATGGATTTATTTTGCTAATTTAGTGGCGCAAGAGGGGAGGTCTGATTGAGATGATCAGCCATTCGGCATTTAACAATTAAATGCTTGACAACATTAACAACAATCTATATGAAAAAAACAGTACTGTTTATTCTGGGACTGAGCTGTCTTCCGGTAGTGATGGCACAGAGCTGGAAACCTTTTCAGGCAGATGCCAAAACAGAAAAGGGTTTCTCGGAAAGTCCTGCCGTGGTGCTTCTTGACAGCACGAGTGTAAATGTTTCCGAACTTGGTTCAGGAACATTTGTGATCCGTCGGGTCATTCAGGTGAACAATGAAAAAGGGGCGCTCGCCAACCGTGTAGTAAAATACGATTATGACCCGCTGACCGCTGCGGCAGAGTTTTCGGAGATGAAGATATATCATCCTGACGGCACGGTAACAGACCTTGATGTGAAGAAAGCATGCGATTATGCTGCGCCGGCAAGGGCTATCTATTGGGGTGCCCGTCAGATAATGATGGAGCCAGGAATGCTTCAGCCCGGTGATGTGATCGATTACACGATTAATAAGAAGGGGTTCACCTACGCTCTTCTTGCAGCGGCAGGCGAAACCGATGAGGAGAGGTTTGTGCCCCCTATGCGTGGCGAATTTTATGATATAGTGCCTTTCTGGGTTAGCGAACCAACAGTAAGAAAGGTGTATCGCGTAAGCGTGCCCCGGGAGAAAGATGTGCAATATGAATTTTTCCAGGGAGATTGTGCCAGTTCCGTGAAACTTGACGGCGACCGTAGGGTATATACATTTTCAGTAAACAATGCCCTGCCTTTTGAAGCGGAATCAAATATGGTAGACCGCTTTGACGTGGCGCCAAAGCTTATGATGTCTTCCACTCCCGACTGGAAAGAAAAATCCTTGTGGTTTAATAAGGTAAATGAAGATTATGGCAGTTTTGATCCTACACCTGAGGCGCAGGCAAAGGTGAATGAGATTATCAAAGGGAAAAAGACGGAAATGGAAAAAATCTCGGCACTAACACATTGGGTAGCCGACAATATGCGTTATTCAGGAATTTCGATGGGTAAAGGTGAAGGTTACACCCTCCACAACACTCAGGTCAATTTTACTGATCGCGCAGGAGTTTGCAAGGATAAGGCAGCTTTGCTGATATCCATGCTGCGCATGGCTGGCTTCGAATCATATCCGGCTATGACAATGGCGGGTTCAAGGATAGAGGCTATACCTGCCGACCATTTCAATCATTGTGTGGCAGTGGTGAAGCTAAGCGACGGCACATATATTCCTCTTGATCCAACATGGGTGCCTTTCAATCGAGAAATATGGTCGAGTGCCGAGCAGCAGCAGAACTATCTCCCGGGTCTTCCGGAGGGTAGCGACTTGCTTGTGACTCCAGTGTCAGATCCTTCAAACCATCTTTTCCGTGTAGTGGCTGATACAAAACTTAATGCCGACGGCTCACTCTCAGGGAAGTTTACTGTGTATGCCGAAGGGCAATCTGATGCCGCGATACGGCGTCCCTTCCTGCAAGGTTACGCAGAGAGGGTAGAGCGTGCGCTTGAGACGGAGTTGTTGCGCGTCTCCCCGCAGGCAAAACTCATAAGCTGGAAAGCCAACGATCCCAAAAACTATGAGAAGGCACCTATCGCCCTTACAATGCAATTCATTATCCCGGATTATGCTACAGTGGCAGATGGGGTGATAATGTGCCGCCCGCTTGTGTTGTCTGATCTTTACAGCGGAGTCCGTTCTTTCCTTCGTGTCAATACTGACAATGAAAACCGCAAGTATGGATTTAAGGATTCCTGTTCCCGTCTGGTAGAATTGCAGGAAACCATGACCCTTCCTGCTGGATATGCATGGGAAGAAGGGAGGAATGCTGAAAAAAAGGTTGACACTCAATCTGATGTCGCATCATTCAGCAGTGAACTTAAGTCAGACAATAACAAAATGAAGATCAATGCCACCCTGTCGCTCGGCAAAAGAGTCTATGACGCTGCCGACTGGACCGATTTCCGCAACGCAGTCAAGGGGTATAAGGATCTTTCCGATTCTGAGTTGGTTTTTGTAAAGAAATGATAAAGTTATGAAGAAATATATATTTGCCGCAATGTGCATATCCGCTTCGCTTGCAACATATGCACAGAAGAACGACGCAACATTAAACAACATTACCGAGACCTATACCTTACACCCTGACGGTGCTATCGACTATGATTATTCCAAGTCGATGACATTTCATACCCACTATTCATTCTTTTCCTTGTTCGGGGAAACGTTTGTGGTCTATAACCCTTCCTTTCAGAATTTGACGGTCAATGAATGCAAGACTACCCTGAAAGACGGCACAGTTGTAAAAGCACCTGAAAATGCTTTCAATGAGGTGCTTCCGTCAGGTGCCGCCAATTCCAAGGATTACAACGGATTGCGCGAGATGGTGATTACCCATACAGGTCTTGAGCCGGGATGTACGGTAGATCTTTCATATAATGTCAAAGGAAGTCCCGAGGGATGTCCTACGCTTGATATCGACCGTTTGATTCCAATGCAAGGTGCGGATATAAAGGAATACCGGATTGTGGTCAATGTTCCCGAGGGTACGAAAATTGACTGGTCGGTGACTGATTCAGACGTGAAACCTGTGGTGAATGGTAACACATATACATGGACATTCAGGAATATTCCGGCGGCTGCCGGAGATTTGTATGCACCTGTTTCCCGCAAAGGGTATCCGCGTCTTTCGGTTACGACTGCCGGTTCGCTTGAAGAGGCGCTTCGTCCGCTTACTGTAGAGACGATGGATATCTGTGAGGTGCCGGCAGATGTGTTGGCTGGCAAGAGTACAAATGCAGAGAAAGTTGAGGCAATTCAGAAATTCATGACAGAGCGTATTGCCACCTGTAATGTCGCGCCTGCATTGACCGGGTATGGATTCCGCCAATGTGCTTCAGTCTTGGCAAGTGCTGTGGGCACACCTGCCGAAAAGGCTCTTGCAATGGGAAAGCTTTTACGTTCCGCAGGTATTGATGCAAAGGATGTGGTTGCATTCCCCAAAAATGTAAAAACAAGAAACATAGGCAATATCGCTAAATATCTTGTAATGGCAGACGGTAAGTTTTACAGTGCTGACAAGGTCGGGGAGTATGAGGCGTCGCTACATGCCGACACTGAAGACCTTGTGGATCTTGCCGGTAATCCTGTATCAGTGTCGCTTGCCCCGCTTGTATCCGACAGTAATGTCACAGTGGAGATTGAAGAGAAGGACGGAGAGAAACATGTCTCGGATGGAAATCTGTTAAGACGCGGATCATATTGGGTGTATACAATTCCGGAAAATAAGCAGGGCGTGGATTCCTGGGGTATGACTCAGCTTAATTCAAAGCGTACCGACTGGTTTGAAATCCCTTCGCCGATAAATGAAACAGATGTATATACAGTCAAGCTCAACGGGGTCAAGCCTCAGACAAAAAATTCAGAAGTGAATATTGATAACGCTGCGGGAAGTGTAAGCCTGTCAGTCATGAATACCGGATCGGAGGTGGTTGTGCGCCGTCAGATCAAACTGAACAAAAGTCTTTATTCTCCTGCGGAATATCAGATGGTTCGTAAGCTTCTCCTTGAGTGGTATTCTCCCACCTATCGCCGTATAGTTCTGAAATAAGGATTGCCTGCCTGTTCAGAGGGCTGCAAACAGGGGCGTGGACAGAGGATTTGTTGTTTGGTGTGGGCTGTGCTAAGCCTGAGTGCCAACATTCCTCTTCCACGCCCCCTCTATATTATAACTTAATAACAGAAGTACATAAGGACAGATGTTTAAATAGAAACAAAAGGATAGAAGTTTAATAAATATAGGGACTTAAAAATATTTATGTTCTTCTGTCCTTCTGTTCAACAATTACACTTGTCCTCAAAAATAACCGAAGTATTGTTTGTAGGGTTGTCAGAAAAATAGTTTTGGAGCTTCCTTGATTTTGAAATATTCCTGAAGCTTTTTGAATGCCTGGGCTTTAATTTCAGGTGTGATATCGTCTTTTATAGTTTTCAATGCGAATGCCACAATAGAGGCGTCGTCAATGAAGCCACCTGCAATAACATCCGGAATAATATCGATGGGAAGGATCACATATCCCAAAGCGGCAGTGACTATCAGTTTATCTTTTATCGGAACTTTTCCGTCGATAAGGGCATAAAATAATATCAGTGCGGAATAAACTAATTTTACCCCCATCTCTTTACCGGAACGGGAAATCTTGTCAATGAAATCTTTTGGGGTAAATTTATCGGCGTATGTCTTAAGAGTGTTCTTAAAAGAACTTACCCATTTAATGCGGTCTTTCTCAGTAGGCTGGGTTTGCATTGTTTTACTTTGTTTTGGCACCTCTTCTATCTCAGCTGTTTTATGGTTTTCATATATTTTATTACCATCTGTCTTTTTGAATGATACCAGGATATTGATTCCTTCTGTTGACAGTGTTATGTCTTTGATAGCGAAAAGGCGAGTGAAAGCGCCGGCGATTTTTACTTCTGAAAGATCGACAGTGCATAATTCTCCATCAATATGGATTGCGTCTTTAAGCTCGGGGTGTCTTCCTGCAATCATCTTCAACGCCATTGAGATAATCCGGTCAATACCGACAAAGGCATGGTATTTCATGGAGATGCTGTCCGCTTTGATTTCCGTTAAAGAAAAATTGACAGACAATGGAACAGCTACCATCAGCGCTTTCTTTTTATACGTCACTTTCACGCTTTTATTGGAAACATATTGTAAAGTGATCTCCTGATTGAACCGGTCTTTTATATGATTACTCAGCTCGTCATATCCAATAAATATATTCATATATATTTTTGTTTTAATGTTTATGCAAATACCATCTTCAAGAGTAAATTCTCCTGCCCGGAAATTATATCTCCCTTTCAGCTTCATTATTAACGTCTGTCTACAATGTCAGGTTTATTGCGTTTCTCACCATATGTGAAATAAATAAGTTTTTCCTAATGGCTGAAATATCAACTGAAATTACAGAACGATAGATAAATTTTTGTCAATTTATTTTGTTATCTTTGCGTATTCAATAGTAATTTGGATATTATTAAAAATTCTGACTATCATGAAGCTCAAAAATCTATTTACGGGAATGGTCTTGTCGGTGTCGTTGGTTGCCGGTCTCGCATGCTGCTCTACAGATGTAGCTACCGCCGACTATAATGTTATCCCTCTGCCTCAAGATATTGTGACAGAGGATGGTCCTGATTTCCTGCTTGATTCATCCACATCGATCTATTATTCCGCTAACGACACATCGTTACGCCGAGATGCCGAACTTCTTTCCGAATATCTGGAAGATCTTACAGGCAATAGATTGCAGATAGTGAATGATATGCCGGATAGGGGATATGTAGAACTGTCTCTTGGCTATGAGAGTTCAAATCCGGAGGCTTACAGTATAAATGTAGATAAAAACAGGATCTTAATCTGCGGCGCCACGTCGGCAGGTGTGTTTTATGGCATACAGACATTACGGAAGTCTATTCCTCCCTCTTCAAAAAAACAGAATGTAAAGTTCTCTCCGGTGGATATTTCAGATTTTCCACGGTTCTCTTATCGCGGCGCGCACCTTGACGTAAGCCGTCATATTTTCCCGCTTGACTCCATCAAATCGTTTATCGATATGCTTGCCCTTCATAACATAAACCGTTTTCATTGGCATATCTCAGATGACCAGGGATGGCGCATAGAAATCAAGAAACGTCCCGGACTTACAGAAATCGGTTCGATGCGTAACGGAACTTGCATAGGACATGATATGAGTACATCCGATTCTATACCATACGGAGGATTTTTCACTCAGGATGAGGCTCGCGAAATTGTGAAATATGCAGCAGACCGTCATATAACCGTAATACCTGAAATCGACATGCCGGGACATATGCTTGGCGCTTTGAAAGCTTATCCGGAGTTGGGATGCACCGGAGGTCCATACGAAGTTTGGCAACGTTGGGGCGTTAGCGAGGATGTTCTGTGTGCCGGCAATGACTCGGTTTTGACATTTATTGACGATGTTCTCGGCGAGATTGTTGATATTTTCCCGTCGGAATATATTCATGTCGGTGGTGACGAGTGTCCCAAGATCAGATGGAAAGAATGCCCGAAGTGTCAGGCTAAAGCCAGGCAGCTTGGTCTTAAGGATAATGAACACTGGACCGTGGAAGAACAATTGCAAAGCTATATCATTCATCATGCGAGCGATTTTCTGACTTCACGAGGCAGAAAGATGATAGGGTGGGACGAGACACTTGAGGGTGGGCTTGCCCCGGGCGCAATAGTGATGTCGTGGAGAGATGAGAACGGGGCAAAGGAGGCGGCAAGACAGGGACATGACGCCGTTATGACTCCTACGAGCCACATGTATTTTGACTATTGCCAGACCCTTGATCGTGGCGGTGACGAACCTGACGCAGCCGGAGGGTATATCCCTGTTGAACGTGTCTATAGTTTCAATCCTGTCCCCGATGATCTTTCTGATGAAGAAAAGGCGCATATTATCGGAGTCCAGGCTAATCTGTGGACTGAATACATATCGACATATAGCGGGGTTGAATATGCGGAACTTCCGCGTATGGCGGCGTTGAGCGAGGTGCAGTGGAGTGCTGCCGATAAGCGGGATTATCAGTCTTTTGTGAAAAGATTGCCGGGAATGTTGTCTCATTATAGGAAGAACGGTTACCGGTATGCCACCCATATTTATAATGTTTCCGGCAAGTTGGCACCTGATACAGAAAATAAGAATGTCGAGGTGACCCTCTTCACGGTTGATGATGCACCGATTTATTATACTCTTGACGGTAGTGATCCCACAGAATCATCAGCCAAATATTCAGTTCCTTTTGCCGTTGACAAATCCTGTAAGATAAAGGCGGTGGCAATACGTCCGGATATTGTATCTAAGATTTACACTGACAGTGTCACATTCAACAAGGCTACGTGCCATGATATCGTGTTGAGGAAACAGCCTCATGCGAAATATTCAGGTCATGGTGCATCCACATTGTTGGATGGAAAGTATGGAAGCGAGATATTTTCGGATGGGAATTGGCTTGGATTTCAGTCGGATGATCTTGAGGCAACAATCGATCTCGGTTCAGATACCGGTATAAGCAGTGTGGCACTGAGATTCTACGTGGAGCCCGGCAGTTGGATCTACGATACTCCGAAGATTGAGGTCAGTGTCTCTACCGATGGCGATAATTTCACATCAGTGGCAACTGAAAAATATCCTGTGGATGGAAATTTCCTGAAAGAGATTCGCACACACAAACTTGAATTTCCATCTCAGAAAACACGTTATGTGCGTATAAAAGCGGAAAGTCTTAAGGAAATACCGGAATGGCATACCCTTGCCGCCGGCAATCCAGCCTTTATCTTTATTGACGAAATACTTATCGATTGAATATTCAATCAATCAGAAGTCGGGATTTCAGAGTCAGTTCGTTAATGCTTTCCCGACAACTTTCAATCGGGAATTGCAGTTTCTAAGCAAACATATCCTTATTCATGCGACAGGTGAGGATATGTTTGCTATTATCCTCTCTTAAAATTAGGTAAACATGCGTTCCCGTCTAATTGTAAGATCTTGCATCGTCCTTAACAAGTAGCCATGCTATAATCTTACAACCCTCGATCTTTCAAAAAAAGGATCGAATTAAATAATTTAGAAGTATCGTGTAAAATATTGATAATCTAAGGACAATTTATTACTTTTGCATTATAGTAATCCATCCGGAACCCATAAGTATGGATTACTGGATTTAAATTCAGCAGACCAAAATCTGTCAGCCAAATGTCATAATAATCTTTAATCATGTCCGGAATAGATCTAAGCAGACTCGGCGAATACCGAGAATTCAATAAACTTGAAGCTAAAACAGCCAAGGGCGGTTTCCCGGGATCGTTTTGGGAAACCTATTCTGCCTTTGCCAATACCGATGGTGGCATAATCCTGCTTGGGGTAAAGGAATTGGAAGACGGGAGCCTGCGTCCGGAAGGTGTGGATGCAGAAAAGCTACGTAAGGATTTCTGGAACATGGTCAACAATCGCCAAAAGATTAGTGCGAATATAGTCACCAATAACATGGTGGATGTTAAGGAACTCAACGGGAGTAAGATTCTTGTGGTTCATGTACCACGTGCTGAAAGGAGAGCCCGTCCGGTCTATGTCGGCATGGATCCCAAATCTGGAACTTTCCGCCGTAATCATGAAGGTGATTACCACTGCTCACTTGATGAAATGTCGTTGATGTTTCGTGATGCAGCATACATAACTCAGGATGCAAAGGTACTTGATAAAATGGATATGTCGGTATTCTGTATGGATACTGTAAAAAGATACCGTAACTTCTTTAGATCCACACATATCAACCACCTTTGGAACAATGAAGACGACGAGATGTTTCTTCGTAAAATTGGAGCAATCGGAATTGGCGAAGATGGCAAATATCATCCCACTGCGGCAGGTCTGCTAATGTTTGGTTATGAATATGAGATCACCCGCGAATTTCCGAACTACTTCCTCGATTATCAAGAGAACCGTTCTTCCGGCTCACTTCGATGGACTGACAGGATAGTGTCAACGTCAGGAGAATGGAGCGGAAATGTGTATGATTTTGTAATGGAAGCTTTGCGTCGGATGCAGCAAGGGCTAAAAGTCCCGTTTGTCTTGAAAGGGAATACTCGTATCGACGATACCCCAATTCACAAATTGCTACGTGAGGCAGTAACAAATGCCGTCGTGCACGCTGACTTCTATGGGCGCCAGGGGCTGGTGATTCAGAAATCAGAAGAAGGCTACAAACTCTCAAACCCGGGCACTGTCCGTATC
>JAIDJJ010000301.1 GCA_029052265.1 Muribaculaceae bacterium | reverse complement strand
GAAGGAAGAGGAAGCCGAAAGGCAACGTAAGGAAAATGAGGAAGCCGAAAGACGGCGCAAACAGAAGGAAGAAGAAGAACGTATACGTCGGGAACGTGAGGAAGCAGACAGACTCCGGAAACAGCAGGAGGCTGCCGAATGGCAGCGACGGCAAGAAGAAGCCGAACGGCAACGTAAACTGAAGGAAGAAGCTGAAAGGAAGGCAAGGAAAAGAAAAGTAAGAAACTTCTGGTTTTTTATGATTCTTTTATTTGCCGGGCTATACTGGTTCTGGCTCAAAGATTATCTCGACGAAAGGAAACTGCCACATGGCAATGTTTTCGCTGAAAATCTTATTCTTCGCTCTTCAAAAGATTCCGAGGATGAGAACAACGTCATATGTCTTCTCCCCTACGGCACAGACGTGCTCATTATGGAAGACTCGAATGACGGATGGTATAAAGTCAAAGCTGACGGGAAACAAGGATACGTGGCGGGGAAATATCTTCTTTCTCCTGACAGATTCAAATTGCTTGACAATGTATGGGACGATGAGGAGATACGCAAATTGGTTAGTGAGAGCATTTTCCGCCTTGGCATTCTTGATTTTGTTGAATCTCAAGCACCTCAAGTACTTGAAGACTCTGTTTCAAATTGGAAAATTGAAAACAGACCATATTATTCCTATAACAATGTGTCGTTCCCGGATCTTAAAAACGGGTATGACAGCATTCAGGATTTTGCATTCATTATAAAAAATCCTTACTTAGGACAAAGGAAAGTCATCATATATTCTTTCGACAACCAAGGAGCTCCGGTTCTCATGAACATAGAACAGGCAGACGATTTTGGGGTCATAAGAGACGTATCTTACGACAAAAGAAGTAAAAAATACAAGATAAAGTATCTTAAATAAATTTTATAACTGCGCTTTTGCTATGCTTTGGTTATAGTAAAAGCGCAGCCATTAAGACCTCATCCCACGCACTTATAGAGAACTCACTGTCAAGGGAATCAAAATGAGAAATGAAGCGATACTCTTATTCCGCTTTTGTCACAGTCCGGCGTATCCCGATATGTCAGACGCCAGACATAATCCACCCTCAGAAACGTAAATATGTTGTCAAGACCGGCTCCGATCTCCATATATGGGGTGGAGGTCATGATACGCGGGGAGGCATCGGCGGGAAACATGTAGATGTCTGTGTTGCATGAAGGATCGTTTCTCTTGTCAAGTCCGCCGATAAGTCCCTTGAACGTGAATGCCTCGCGGATTTTCAGTTTATTTATCAGCGGGATATGGTTGAACAATATGCCGTTGCCGAAATATGTGAAGTCTATGGAGGCATAACGGTCGTTGGCAAATTCCATGGCGTTCATCAGGGAATAGCTCTCCGGCTGTATCGTATACGACAGATTGGCGTTGGGCCACATCAAGGCAGGATAATATACCTTGCTCCATATTTTACCCGCCTTAAGGATTATATCGGTATAGCCGAATGCCGAAAGCCATAACCGTTTCTGTATTGACAGCTCGCTCCGGTTGAGGCAGAATGCCGACCCGGCAAATCCTTTGGGACCGAATTCATGGGTAAACTGAAATATCCAGGCATCCATGTTGACAGGTGCCCTCTGTGACCTTCCCTGTATGAATTTCTCTCCGGGAGCCCACCTGACCGACATACTGAATGCCGACTGGGAATATCTGCTTTCCGACCTTCCGTCAGCAAATACGAACGGCAACCAGCGTGTAGCCTCCTGTATCTCATGCCTGAACCCCGCCTCTACCGAGAAATTGTTGGGAAGCTCAAGTATGTAGCCTGCGGAGGCGAGACGGCGATACGTCACCAGTATGCTCTTCTTTCGCTTCAGCGACAGAAACGTATTGTCGGAATTCGTAAATAGGTAATGCTGACCTATCATATCAAGGTCATAGGAATACGAGGCATACACCCCGTGTCGCGGCCATTCATAAGAATGATTTTTCTTCGGAGTGAAGGAATATTCAAGATCCCCCTTATATTTCCATTTGCGGTCTTTGGTGCCATATGCCACATACCCTTTCGCGAAAAGATGCGGATTGAGCGGAGCCATCGTCATTCCGCCGACACGAAACCTCGCACCCTCCACCGTATTGGCGCTCACTATAGTGTTGACAGGACCGAAATCGAATTTGCTCGGCTTTCCGGTGCGCACATATCCGCTTTCCATCAGCGACAGCAGTTTTTCCCCCCAGTACAGCACAGGAACTTTCCTCATCTCTTTCATCATTCCTCCCATCCTTGATTCGGCGGAAGACAGAGGCACCATTCGTTCGGGAGTCCAGAACTCCGGCAACCGCGCCCTTGCGCCATCCAGCTCAAGGTTACGTCCCGATCTGTCATAGTAATCTTCAAGATCCCTCCGTTTACTATAGCTGAATTTATCATATGCCGTAATCTTCCTGCCATATAATTTTGGTGTGCCCTTCACGATCTGCAGTTCCATGCATACATCGTCGTAAGTCTTGTGGCGGTTGCCCAACGAATCTTTCTCAAACGACTGGCTTATGAAAAGATTGTCAACATAATTGAGGTTTATATCCTGTGGCACTCGCATCGTGACCTTCTTTACAAACATTGAGGAATCTCCCTCCGGAACGTATATCTTCCCGTTGAATCCCATGGTCTGGGGATTGTGAGGGACAAACGTCAGTTCCACACAACGCGTGTCTCCCACATACACCGTGTCTGTGAGATAATATTTATAGAAATCCGGACCGATAGCCGACAATGGACTTACAAACCGGTTCTGAAGTATCACTATATTATTGGAAAATATGTCTACCTCGCGTATGGCATCCTCAAGTATCACCTGTATGTTCTCCTGATTCAGCACCTCGTCAAGTCCGGCGCTGCGGTATCCGCGCACCACTTCTTTGTCACACCCCGGATCTCTCCTTACAATGCGCGTTGAAGCTTTCTCCTTGAAGATCAGATCAAGTATGCGTCTGCCGGTCCATGATGACGTGTCGACATAGTTTTCCATAAAGCGCCCCTGACCGGACAGAAAGCCCTTTGAGAAATCTCCGTTGAAATCATTAAGACCCAACACGGTCTTTTCATATTTGTCGTAACTGTAGAACGGCTCTTTCAGTGGATCGGACTCTTTTGACCGGCTTCTGATCTTCCTCACGAACTCCACGGCAGGATTATTCTTTTTCAAATATCTCTCTTTACCGGGACGCACAACGACCTCAGTCAATTCAACAGCCGACGGGACAAGGGTGATATTCAGCACTGTATCTCCGCATACGGATGGAAGTTCCTTCCGTTCATACCCGGCATAGGTCACTTCCCATT
>JAIDJJ010000300.1 GCA_029052265.1 Muribaculaceae bacterium | reverse complement strand
ATATCGTAGTATGACACTCTACAACAAACATCAAATACAATGGCAACACTTGAAGAACTCAAGAAAGAACTTCTCGCTGATGGCGTAATCGACTCAGCAGAAGTGGCACAACTTAAAGAAATGATTTACGCAGACGGCGTAATCGACAAGGACGAGGCTGATTTCCTCTTTGAACTCAACGATGCCGTAAGTGGCAAAGAAAATGCTCCCGAGTGGAATGAATTTTTTACTCAGGCAATCTGCGACTACCTTCTTAAGGATGAAGCTACTCCAGGGGAAATCGACGCTGACGAAGAGGCTTGGCTAATAGCCAAAGTGAACAATGACGGACAGGTAGATGAGGCTGAAAAGGCTCTTCTACGTGCAATCAAGGCTCAGGCAAAATCTTTCCCTGCCGGTCTCGAAGCACTTCTCTAATTCACATATTTCTGTCTTCCTCCTTCACCAAAAGGGAAGGAGGAAGACAGAAACAATAAAATTGATTATGCGCAGACTTCCTGTATATATCGTCATAGATATTTCCTCTTCTATGAGAGGAGAACCAATCGCTGCAGTCAATAACGGAATTGACTCTTTAGTGCAGGCTCTATGTTGCGATCCCTATGCACTGGAGACTACCTGTATAAGTATTATTACATATAGTACCGAGGCAAAGCAGATTGTACCGCTTACAGAAGTATACAAGTTTCAAAAACCGGAAATTATTGCAAAAGGACAGTCTGCCTTTGGGGCGGCATTGAATCTTCTTTGTAAATGTATCGAAAAGGAGGTTCACAAGACCACCGAAGAAAGGAAAGGAGATTGGAGACCTCTCGTTTTCTTCCTTACAGATGGAGGACATTCCGGACCCATCGCCAAACCCATCGCCGAGTTTAAGAAAGTGAATTGTGGAACCGTAGTGGCTTGCGCCACCGGAATGAACTCTCACTTTGATATACTCAGAAAACTAACAGAAAATATAATTGTCATCTCTTCTGCCAATGCCGGAGACATCAAATCATTCTTCAAATGGGTGTCAAGCTCGGTCAGCACTTCGAGTATGATGATAAACGAAAGAAATCAAGAAGGTGAAGGGCTGTCTTCATTGCCGCCTCTTCCCGAAAACATACTAATATTTCATCCTGTCCAAAACATTGATAAACAATGAGACGTCTTCCTGTATATCTTCTTATAGACACTTCCGGTTCGATGCGTGGCGAGCCGATTGAATCGGTGAAAGTGGGACTTGAAGCTATGGTTTCAAGTCTTCGTCAGGATCCATTCGCACTGGAATCTGTCAATATCAGCATTATCACTTATGACCGAGAAGTAAAGCAGATACTTCCTCTCACTCCCCTTGACGAGCTTCAACTCCCGGAAATAACCACTCCGGAAAGCGGACCTACCCATACCGGACAGGCTCTGAAACTTCTTTGCGAAAAAATCGATCAGGAAGTACGCCTGGGCACTCCCGACCGGAAAGGCGACTGGATGCCGTTGCTCTTCCTTATGACCGACGGAAAACCGTCAGACAGTCAGCTTTATAAAGAAATGATTCCCGAAATAAAGAAACGTCATTTCGCAAGCATCATAGCATGTGCTGCCGGAATGAGCGCCAAGACAGAACCTCTTAAAGAACTGACCAATGAGGTATATTCCCTTGATACCGTTGACAGCACGGCTTTCAAGAAATTCTTCAAATGGGTATCTGATTCAATCGGTGTCGGAAACAGAAGCATCGGTGCGACAGAAGATCTTGTACTTCCTCCTCCTCCCGCAGAAGTCAATGTCATCATATAATTTATCATCAGAATGAACTGTAAACTTGTAGGTCAATTTGTCCAGCACTTGGAAGTGACATTGCTACCCGGAGAGGATTTCTATGCGGAAAAAGGTTCTGTAATCTATCTTGAAGCCGGGATTGAAAAAGAACTCAGCTTCAATGGTTCGGGGCTCGGGCGAATCCTCGGTGCGAAACTTTCGGGAGAATCATTGTTCATACTCAGGTTATACAATGTATCCAATATGCCCCGTAAAGTTGTTATAGGCAGTCATTTCGGGATGCTCCCTGTCAAGCTTAACGGCGACACTATGATTTGTCATCGTGGCGTATACGTCGGGTCAAACAACAGAGTAAATGTCACGACCAAACTGTCATTTGCAGGTCTGACAGGCGGTATGGGATTGCTGCTACAAAAAATACAAGGCAATTCAACTGTATTCCTTGATACCAAAGGCTCCCCTATCACAATCAATCTGCAATACGGAGAGACTATTGAAGTTGACGAAGACCATATTATCGCATTGCTGAACATTGCAGAAAATCAGATGCAGTCCAATTGGTCGCTCGGCAATCTGCTTGGAGGCGAAGGTCTCAGTATGATGCGAGTAACGGGGCCCGGAACCGTATATCTTTCTCCAAGTAAATTCCTCCCTCCGACAGCGCAATAAATGCTACATGGCACATTGCCGCTTGAAAAAATGGTTCTTAAGCTTTGGCACAAGAAGCTTTTAATCTAAAAACGATTCCTAAAACGAAATATCCCATGCGAAGATTGCCTATATATTTCCTCGTAGACATATCAGAATCAATGGTCGGCACTCCGGTCGGACAAGTGCAGGAAGGTATGCGGACCATTATCCAGGAACTCCGTGTCGATCCTTATGCCCTTGAAACTGTATATGTATCGATAATCGCTTTTGCCGGAAAAGCGACTATCCTTTCCTCTCTCACTGAACTGTATAAATTTTATCCCCCGACATTCCCTGTCGGAGGTGGGACATCTCTGGGGAAAGGTCTGGAATGTCTTATGAACGACATGGATCAGAATATCCAAAAAAACACTCTTGAACAGAAAGGGGACTGGAAACCGATCATCTTTCTGTTTACCGACGGCAATCCCACGGATGAATATTCAGCCGCATTCCGTAAATGGAATGAGAAATATCGCAAACATTGCAATCTTGTTGCTGTCTCTATCGGAGACAATGTTGACGTACTGACACTCGCACAGATCACTGATGATATTCTTTTATTGAAAGAGACTGATCCGGAATCTTTCAGAAAATTTTTCAAGTGGGTGACTGCATCCATCAAAACCACAAGCATGTCGGTGAACGACACTGACAATGATGAAATAAAACTTGCACCGGTAAGCAACATAAACCTCGAAAAAGCTGATCCCCGCAATTATTGCGAGACGGTGGATGAGAATTTCGTAGTGCTCCACGGCAGATGCCAGAATACCAAGCAAGATTATCTGATAAAATATATACGTGGAAAGCAACCTGCGTTTTATCCCAAGAACAATTCCGGCGAGTTCAGGCTTGTAGGGGCATATCCTATTGACAAACATTCTTACGCAAGTCTGTCTGATGGCAGACGTGCCAGAATAAACACTGCCGGACTTATTGGCGTGCCCACATGTCCCTGCTGCGGAAACCAACATGCCGCTGTGGTTTGCAACTGCGGCAATCTGTTCTGTGTCGGTGAAAACATATATAACGAATGCCCTTGGTGCGGATTGTCCGGAACAGTAGGGGAAGCCGGACCTGAGGGTATAAATATTTCAAGAGGATTAGGATAATGGACAGAAAACAAAGATTGGCTGCTCAGAGAAACCGGAATGTGGCTCGCTTAAATGAAATGGCTATGGCTATTGAAAGAGCTATGTGCAACACAGGCATTCCAAAATCTGAAAAAGAACACTTCCTTAACTGGGTGGTGGGTTCTCTATGGAGTAATTTCAAGGAACAACGTATGAATCAACGAATAGTAATTGAAAATGAAATACGCCAGCTCGGGATCCGTTTCCCGAACGGGACGGTAAACAGACCTTACGAATTTATATTTGATCTCCCGACGGATAAAATTTCAAACATTTCTCTTGACGGCGCACAGGAAATAGGACTGAAACTTGAACCCGGAGGTGACGGTAAATATTTTTTGAAAGGGAAACCTGCCACTCCCGGTGATTTCATTCTAAGATTGAAATATGACACCATAGCCGGTGAACCCTCTTCGGAACTTCCTGTTCCGGTGGCATTCAATCCTGATCCAAGAACCATTTGGAAAAACATCCCCTCTGATACCACTATTCCGTATCACAAATCTGATTGTGCCACAGAATATATCAAAGTAGAGGCGGGTGCAGATGGTTCACCCAGGAAGGATATTGTCGCCGCAAGTCAACGTGGCAGAAGCCACGCACATGAAGGGAAAGCCAGAGATGATCATTTCAGTCTTTTCCATTGTGAAGAATCAGACTGGTATATAATAGCGGTTGCCGATGGCGCCGGGTCTGCCAAGTATTCCCGTAAAGGATCTGAAGTGGCATGCACCGCTGTAATTGATCATTGCAAGGCTCTTCTTCTTCAAAATCCGACATTCGAAACGGCTATCCGGGATTATGAGGCTGACCGGAATGACAAGGACAAGCGTACGGAAGTCACAAGACACGTCATTGACATCGTATATAAAGGTGCGATGAAAGCGCATGAGGCTGTCAAGAAAGTTGCCGAAGCCCATGATGGGTCTAAACTGAAAGACTTTGCCACAACCCTTATGTTTGCAGTATGCAAGAAATACCACTTCGGTTGGTTCATTGCATCTTTCTGGGTCGGTGACGGCGCGATGTGCCTGTTTGATGTGAACAATAAGACCGCAAAACTGCTTGGCACCCCTGACGAAGGAGAGTTTTCAGGTCAGACACGCTTCCTGACAATGCCTGAAATTTTCAGAGACCCCGAAGTAGTTGCAAAGCGTCTACGTATGGCTATAGTTCCGGATTTTACAGCCCTGTTCCTCATGAGCGACGGAATATCCGACCCGATGTTGAGACTGACAAGAATCTCAACGATTACGCTAAATGGGAAGAGTTCTATAACAATCTTAAAAACGGTTTCCCCGAGGATGAGATTGGTGGCGTTGACTTATCCGACGACAACGAGGCTGCAAAAGACCAGCTTTTGGGTTGGCTCGACTTCTGGAGCCCCGGCAACCATGATGACCGAACAATCGCAATCCTTTATTAAGGATAAATTACGAATGATGAATGATAAATTCAAAGAGTCTGATTACTCCGGTTCGCCTTGGGACAACATTATCATGCAGAAGAGTTTCTCTTTCTCTCTCAGAATTTTGAAACTTTACAAATATATGCAAGAAAAAAACGAGTATGTTTTGTCCAAACAGTTGTTGCGGTCATCTACCAGTACAGGAGCCAACATCACTGAAGGTCAATACGCACAGAGCTGTCCCGACTTCAATACTAAAATGTCTGTAGCAAAAAAAGAGGCAGCCGAGAGTCTATATTGGATTCGCCTTTTGATGGCATCCGGCTTGGTACCGAATGAGAAATTAGCCACTCTGCATGATGACTGCGAAGAATTGGTTAAAATGCTTGTATCGATATGCAAAACAACTAATAAGCGCAATTTCGGATCTTTTTGATGACATCTGCATTCTCCAATTCATCATTGATAATTCATAAATCATCATTAATCATATGACAATAAAACTTACAGCAACCGATGGCACTCCTGTCGAGTTCGTTGATGAAGTTATCGGCAGCGGCGCGATGAAGGATGTCTATTTCAGTCCGGACAAAAGTTATGTGGTAGGTTTCTTCCGCACTCCTCAGGATGCCAACGCAAAGGATCGCCTCCAGAACATCGTTGGCAAATACCGAGATAAGATTTTCGGGCAGATAGGCGGAGACTATTGGGAAAACCTATTCTGCTGGCCTACGAAACTGGTTGAATGGAATGGTAAGCTGGGTATTGTATGCCCGGCTTACCAAAAACATTTTTTCTTCAAGGACGGTATGTTCAAGGGAAAAGAAAAAGAAGGGAAATGGTTTGCGTCCGCCAAACTTCGCAACAAGTTCCTGAAGCCTGACCAGAAAGGAACATGGCTTACTCACTATCACATGTGCCTGCAGATAGCCCGCGCTGTCCGTAGGCTTCATGCTGCCGGACTCGCACACTCTGACCTGTCGTACAAGAATGTGCTTGTTGATCCCGAGAGCGGACGCGCCGCAGTCATTGACTGCGACGGTCTTGTCGTTCCCGGGAAATATCCGCCGGATGTTGTGGGAACGCCTGATTTTATCGCTCCTGAGGTGCTTCAGACACGCGCGTTGAAACTCGGCGATCCCAACAAGAAACTGCCGAGTATTCAGACTGACCGCCATGCCTTGGCAGTGCTGATATATATGTATCTTCTTAATCGTCATCCTCTGCGCGGTGGCAAGGTCAACGACCTCGATGCCGCTAAGGACGAAGAACTCTCTATGGGTGCAAAAGCTCTATTTGTGGAACATCCCACAGACAAGAGCAACCGACCCAAGATCAAAAATCTTGCACCTTCGGAATTACCTCAGGGCGATGTAGACAAACGACCCTACACTATATGCGGACCGTATCTCAAGGAGCTTTTTGACCGCGCGTTCATCTACGGTCTTCACGACCCTACGAAACGACCCACCGCCGACGAATGGGAAAACGCACTGGTCAAGACCACTGACCTTATGCAACCTTGTCAGAATCCTGACTGCGAGGCTCACTGGTTTGTTTTCGACAACTCCACAAAGCCGAAGTGTCCGTTCTGTGGAACTGAGTATCATGGACAATTGCCGGTGCTTAATCTCTATTATTCACCGGCAAAAGGAAAGTTCCTGCCTGAGAATTATCGATTAATGGTCTATGACAAACAGTCACTTTATATGTGGCACGTAAACCGTTTCATCACTCCCAACGAGCGCACAAAACCCGAAGATAAAAAACCAGTAGGCGACTTTCATTTTCACAATGGAAAATGGATACTTATCAATCGGCGCCTTCCTGATATGTGGGATGTGACAGAACAACCTAAGCGTCAGATTAAAGTCGGCGAGTATGTAGAGTTGACTGACGGTCGTAAAATCCTGCTCTCCGGAGAAGACGGTGGCCGTCTGATTGTGGTCCAGCTCGTAAGTAATTGATCAATATCTGATACGGGTGGCTGCATACCTTCTACTAAATAAATAGTCTTTCAAGAATAACGAAAAACGGATATTGAAACTGACGATGTTAAACTCTTGTAAAGTAGCGATAGCAAGAATATTCTCCGATCTCATAAAGGCTGACAGGATTATAGATACCGGTGAGATGAAATATTGGCGTACGGCATGCGTCAAATATGAAATTGACCGTGATGTCAGGATAAAGGCAAAAGAGATATCTTTTGCCAACGCCGTCAACACCATCTGCAGATCGAGCGTACACAATCTGAAAGAAAGTTTTCTTGAAGACTGTCGTTCCATGACAGTAAGTGATGGATTTTGCTCTCACTCGGAGGCTCTGCTTATGGTATCTCTGACTTCACTTCTGAAACCCGATATGAATTTCAGAAGTGAAGTCATATCTATTCCAAAGTCTAATTTCAATATCGATACAGCTACCGCCCTATATATTGAAAACAAATACGACCCGGAAACAAACAGAGCGATCCTGAACAATCATCGTTTAATTTTCAAGGAATTTCAATTAGCCGGTTTCCACTTTGTATATATACCCAAGATTATTGATCATTATAAAAATACCGATCCCCGGCTATTCAAAGAAATTCTTTCATTTATTGCACCCTCAATGAGTGACTCAGGGCTTGACCATACCCACAGGTCGCTATTGAAAATGACCACAGGAATATTCTGCAAGGACCTGTTGTGCAATAAATGCGGCATAACCGACCTTCGTGACACCGTACCGTCAGTGCTAATCAAAATCAGCAATAGCGAAGTAGGTGAAACACTGTATGCCAATTATCTAAAAATATATGTAGATCAAGATATTACAACAACAGTACGCTCATTTATCGACCGTTTCTCCGAAATGTTGAGAGGGGATATATTTGTGATAAGCACCTCCGAAGAACGTAACAATCAATTTCATTTTAATGGATTTTATAAGCAATTGCTTGAAATATTCCTTGTGCGCAGAAACATACGGAGTGCCGTTCACATAGATCCTTATAAAGAGAATATTTTCTTCCCGGACATAGATTCTAAAGCCTCGGGATTGCACCGGCGCGAGAAGGCTCTGTATGCTCTCTTGCTCTGTCAAGGCAGTAAGGGAATTAATTTTAACGCCCCTAAATCAGCCGATGAATTTGAAAAATATAAGCGTCGCATGAGACGTATCCAACAACGGTATGCCGCAATATATGAAATGTTCGGAGGCAACAGGGACGGGGCGCCTGATTTGAGCGTGCCTGAAATAAGACGCCCCATTTTCAGCTGTCTGAAACGTTCTATAAAAAGTCTTCAGGCTCTATATAATCCCGAAGATTATAACATTACAAAGGGGGCAGACGGTTCCTTTTCTGTACATGTAGAGCCGGAGGCTGTATTTGTAAATCAGCTTGACAAAGACACCCCGGTTCCGCTCATGGAATCGGAAATGTATGAGAAGTGGGCAAGTTTATAGCTTGCAATATTGCAGGAAGTGTGTCCGCATACCATATAAATTCGCCTGAAATATTCTGAAATTATGATGCATTGTCAAGAAATCTGTAACTTTGCATTAAATGTATAACCATCATAAACAATCAACTGACTATGTATAACAACAATAACATCAACGTAACCCCGAAACTCATAAAAGGAGCGATATGGGGAGTGGCAGGAATCATATTGCTGATAATCGCAATGGCTTTTATCCGCCCTTGGTACAACGTATGGTGCCAGGAAATGGAAGGCAAAGCTGAATTTGCAAAGGCGGAACAGAACCGGAAAATCAAGATTGAAGAGGCTAAAGCCAATCTTGAGGCAGAGAAACTTAACGCCCAGGCTGAAATAGAACGTGCCAAAGGTGCGGCAGAGGCTATCCGCATTGAAAACGGCAGCATAACGCCGACATATATACAGTATCTATGGGTGCGTCAACAATCAGACCTCAGCAATAAGACCGTGATATACGTGCCGACAGAGACCAATCTACCGATTCTTGAATCTACACGTGCTTTGACAATTCCACAAGAATAATAAACATAATATAAACACATATGTCTCAAAAAAATCATTACACTGGCTTGACTGACGCGGAAGTGTTGGAAAGCCGCAGAAAGAATGGTGTCAACTTATTGACACCTCCGGAAAAGGATTCGCTGTTTAAGCGATTCCTTGAGAAATTCGGAGACCCTCTGATTATTATACTTCTTATTGCAGGTGTCTTGTCAATAGGTATTTCCTGCTACGAGTACTTCAGCCTTGGTCATGGTGCCGGTGTATTCTTCGAGCCTATCGGCATTTTTATTGCGATTCTCCTTGCCACAGGACTCGCTTTTATCTTTGAGTTGAAGGCTGACAAAGAGTTTGCCCTGCTCAATCAGGTGAACGACGACGAGCCGGTTCAGGTTATCCGTAACGGCAATGCCATGCAGATTGCCAAGAAGGATGTTGTCGTAGGAGATATCGTAATTCTTAACACCGGTGAGGAAGTTCCAGCCGATGGCGAGCTTCTCGAAGCTGTCATGCTCAACATTGACGAGTCAACCCTGACAGGTGAGCCAATCTGTCATAAGACCACCGACCCGGCTGAGTTTGATCCCGACTCCACTTTCCCGAGCAACCACGCCATGCGCGGCACCAAGATTATGGAAGGTCATGGAGTAATGCGTGTGCTCGCTGTCGGCGACAAGACTGAAAACGGGAAGGTCTTTGAAGCAGCCCAGATTGATGACAGTGTCAAGACCCCTCTTAACGAACAGCTTGACGGGCTCGGCGACCTTATCACCAAAATCTCGTATGGATTTGCCGCAGCCATCATCATCGGCCGCATCGTGATGTATTTTATCAACGTGCCCGAATTTGAGTGGATATCGTTCCTTGCTTACTTCCTACAGACATTGATGGTAGCGGTGACACTCGTTGTGGTTGCAGTGCCGGAAGGTCTGCCTATGGCTGTGACTCTTTCACTTGCATATTCGATGCGCCGCATGCTCAAGACTAACAATCTTGTACGAAAGATGCATGCCTGCGAGACTATGGGAGCAACCACTGTGATCTGTACGGATAAAACCGGAACTCTGACACAGAACCAGATGCAGGTAGCTCATACCAACTTCTTCGGCAATCCTTCTGATGATGTTCTTGTTGAAGGCATAGCCGTCAACTCAACAGCCCAGCTTGATATGTCGGGCGACAAGGCTCAGGTGCTCGGCAATCCCACAGAGGGTGCCCTTCTCCTTTGGCTTCAGAAAAGAGGCATCAACTATCTTGATATAAAGGACAAGGCACAGCGCATAGAGGAACTCCCGTTCTCGACTGAACGCAAGTATATGGCTACGGTAGTAAAGTCGGCTACCGGAAAGACTATTCTTTATGTGAAGGGTGCTCCCGAAATCATCTTCGGCATGTGCAGAAATACCGCCGGTGTAACCCGACAGGAAATCGACGCACAGCTTCTCGAATATCAGAATCAGGCTATGCGTACCCTCGGCTTCGCATATCAGGAACTCAACGATGGAGACAAGACAATTGAGAACAACAAGGTTGTAGCCGAAAACCTGACATTCCTCGGAATCGTGGCTATTTCAGATCCCGTCCGTTCTGATGTGCCTGATGCTGTCAAGGAGGTAATCGAAGCCGGCATAAAGGTCAAGATCGTAACCGGCGACACTCCCGGAACCGCAAAAGAGATCGGAAGACAGATCGGTCTTTGGAACGACACCACAGACAGCGACCGCAACATCATAATCGGAACTGAATTTGCCGAACTTTCCGACAAACAGCTCAAAGAGCGCGTAGGCGATCTTAAGATCATTGCCCGCGCCCGTCCCATGGATAAGAAACGTCTCGTAGAGGCTCTTCAGGCAAACAACGAGGTTGTTGCCGTGACCGGTGACGGCACCAACGATGCCCCCGCCTTGAAATCCGCACATGTCGGTCTTTCAATGGGCGACGGCACATCTGTCGCGAAGGAAGCATCAGATATCACAATCGTCGACAACTCATTCTCTTCTATCGGCAGAGCCGTGATGTGGGGACGCTCCCTTTTCCAGAACATCCAGCGATTCATCCTATTCCAGATGACTGTGAATGTGGCGGCATGCTTCATCGTACTTTTCGGTGCGTTCATGGGCATGGAATCTCCTCTAACAGTCACTCAGATGCTTTGGGTGAACCTCATCATGGACACATTCGCAGCCATGGCACTTGCATCCTTGCCCCCCTCGCAGTCAGTTATGAAAGAGAAGCCCCGTTCACGTGAGGCATTCATCATCAACCGCCCGATGTGGAAATCTATAGTCGGTGTCGGAGGTATTTTCTTCCTACTGCTTCTCGGACTGCTCTACTACTTCGAGCACACCGACATCACTTGCCTCACTGAGGTTGGTAAAGTCGCAATGGGTGCGAACACCGGACTCAGCGGATATGAGTTGTCTCTCTTCTTCACAATTTTCGTATTCCTCCAGTTCTGGAA
>JAIDJJ010000030.1 GCA_029052265.1 Muribaculaceae bacterium | reverse complement strand
TGAGGGGTTACTCCGTTGTGGCTTTCTCGGAGATAGCCTGGACGTCCTCAAGATGTGCCTTCAGGATCTAGACATATTCCTTCTGAGCCTCCACGTTTGCCTGCAGGTATTCTACATAAGGCTTGTACGGGTTTTCAAGATCCTTATAACCTGCGTTGTATTGGTCAAGCTGGTACTTAGCCTTCTCAAGCATGGTTGTGGCTTCGTCAAGCTTGTTCTGAAGAGTGGCGATGTGGGTGTCGACATTGTACTTGGTTATCTGCCCGATAACATCTTCAACAGAAGGCGCTGTGACAGTTGCCTGAAGCTGGGCAATTCCGCTTTGGATTGTTGAGATTATAGTGGCAAGGTCGTTACCTACATGGTTGAGGTCTTTGATCTTGTCATCTATAGTCTTGTTCAAGGCAGTAATCTGATTCTCCACATCATTTCTTTCTGCCTGGATTGCGCTCACCGCGTCTTCAGCAGCGACACGGTCGGCATCCATGGTATCAAGATTTGCCTGGAGAGACTTGACGGCATCAGGAACGAGATTGCTGTTGGCAATGTTTGCTTTGGCTACGGCAATGCGGTTTTCAGTCCAGCTCATGCTACCGAAAGCCCCAAACCTGTAATAGTCAGAAGCACATTGATAGTCTTCAGGTTCCCATCCATAGTTCCTCTTGTAATAAGCCTTGATATAAGCATTCATCATGTCGACAGTTACATTATCAACGAGGAATGCCTGATCTACGTCCAAATTATAAAGATAATCATGGCTCGAACCATTGTTGTCCCCGTTCCAAGTGTAACCAAGAGAACCGTATGCTGCTGTTGATTTCTCAATCAGATACTTTTTGGCGTTGGTGTACACTTCTTGGCTATTCTTATAGAGGATAGGAGCAGAGGCAACTGGGAAGTCAGTTGACCATCCATAAGCATACATTTGAGCATCCCATTGATAAGGAATCGTGTTGTTAATCCAGTATCCAAGACCGATTTCTTCAAGCTGTTTCTGAGAAGCGTCAGACATGGCTTGCCAAAGTTCCATCATCTTTTCTCCTGCAGGCTGAAGAGCTTCCTGAGCCTTGGTCAGTTCTTCCTGAGCTTTTTCCAAGTTTTCCTGAGCTGTCAACACAGGAGCGTAAGCCGGTTCATTTTGGATTGAATTATATTCACCGGATGCAACCCAGGCGGCATATGCCTTGTCTCGAGTCTCTTGGGCATCGTTTAGTGCCTTTACTCTTGCAGTGTTTGCCGCAGCTATGGTTCTTTCACATTTTGTAGTGGCGTCTGCTATTGCTTTATTGGCATCTTCCTGAGCTTTATCGCGGTTAGTCTCGGCAGTTTCAACAGCCTTTTCAGCGGCTTCAAGATTCTCCTGAAGGGTCTTGTTTGTCGGATCTTTGTCAAGCTCATTTTGAGCGGCATCCTGTGCGGATA
>JAIDJJ010000003.1 GCA_029052265.1 Muribaculaceae bacterium | reverse complement strand
CCCGTGCATTCGAGACCGGACGCTCGGCATTCCACTTCAAAGGATGTGGAGGATTCGGACTGATTGCACTTGTAATTCTTTTTGGTCAGGTACTGATTGTCAGCATCGGAGGAGAGTTTTTCAACGTTGTCCCCTTGAAATTCATCGATTGGTTGATCATCATCGGCGGCACATCTCTCGTGCTCTGGATCGGTGAACTTATCCGCCTTTTCAAAAAATAACCTACATTTGGCTTATCCTCAAAAAAATAATACAGACGTGGCGCGTAATTTACACACCACGTCTGTTTTATTTCATTTTTAATCACATTTAATTCAGCATTTGAGTATATTGGCTGGTTCATGCGAATAAATCAAAATAAAATACGTTATTAGAGCGTGAGGCGATTTATGCCTGAACTCTATACCGTAAAACTAAACTGACCATAAACGCTTAATTTTTTATCTATACATGAACAGATTTTTACTCTCTGCTATGATTGGCGGCGCCGCATTGTCTGTGTCGGCTCAATCATTTACAGAATGGCAAGATCCTGAAGTGAACGCAGTAAACAGGTCTCCTATGAGATCTGCCAACTTTGCTTACAAAAAAGGTGAGCCTGCTTTGGCAAATAAAAACCGGAAACAATCGTCAAACTACCTCAGCCTTAACGGCACATGGAAGTTCAATTGGGTAAACGACGCATCTGCCAGACCTACCGACTTCTGGAAAAAAGATTTTAACGACAAAGGATGGGACAACATACAGGTGCCGGGAGTATGGGAACTCAACGGATATGGCAACCCTCTATATGTCAACAATCAATATCCATGGAGAAATACTTTTGAAAGCAAACCGCCTGTGGTACCCTCTGACGACAATAACGTCGGCACATACCGCCGGGAGATAAAAGTTCCGGCTGACTGGAAAGGGAAAGAAATTTTCGCTCACTTCGGCTCTGTGACATCCAATATGTATCTGTGGGTAAACGGCAAATATGTCGGCTACAGTGAAGACAGCAAGCTGGAGGCTGAATTTAACCTCACCCCTTATCTCATACCGGGTAAAGAAAACCTCATATGTTTTCAGGTTTTCCGCTGGTGTGACGGTTCTTATCTTGAAGACCAGGACTTTTTCCGCTTCAGCGGCGTAGGTCGCGACTGTTATCTATATGCCCGCGACAAGAAGCGCATCGCCGATATAAGGGTCACTCCGGATCTTGAAAACAATTACACAGACGGAGTCCTAAATATTGATCTGTCGCTCAACGGGAATGCACCTGTAGAACTTACACTCTCGGATGCTGACGGCAATAAGGTGGCATCTGCCACTGCTTCAAAAAGCGGCAAGGCAGTGATGAAAGTAAGCAATCCTGAGAAATGGTCGGCGGAAACCCCTTATCTCTATACACTTACCGCATCTATGCAGGGCAATAATGAGGTGATTCCTGTAAACGTGGGGTTTAGAAAGATCGAACTTACCGACGGTCAGATCCTTGTAAACGGTAAACCTGTTTTGTTCAAAGGTGCTGACCGCCATGAACTTGATCCCGATGGAGGATATGTAGTGTCGCCCGAACGCATGCTTCAGGATGTACAGCTCATGAAAAAGCTGAATATCAACGCTGTCAGGACATGCCATTATCCTGACGATGACCTTTGGTATGACCTTTGCGACCAATACGGACTTTATGTGGTGGCGGAAGCTAATATCGAAAGCCACGGAATGGGATATGGCGACGAGACTCTCGCGAAAGATCCCAAATATGCCAAGGCACATATGGAGCGTAACGAGCGAAATGTACAGAGAAATTTCAACCATCCTTCCATTATCTTCTGGAGTCTCGGCAACGAGGCAGGGTATGGTCCGAACTTCGAGGATGCCTACAATTGGGTAAAAAAGGAAGATCCAAGCCGTGCTGTTCAATATGAGCAGGCAGGAATCCACAAAATGACCGATATTTTCTGCCCTATGTATTATGGGTACGAAGGAATGGAAAAATACGCCAAGGAAAAACCGACCGCGAAACCACTCATTCAATGTGAATATGCCCATGCCATGGGCAACTCCATGGGCGGATTCAAGGAATATTGGGATCTTATCCGTAAATACCCCAACCTCCAGGGCGGATTCATATGGGATTTCGTCGATCAGGCAGTAAGAACCAAAGGTAAAGACGGAGTCGAAATCTATGCCTATGGCGGCGACTTCAACCGTTATGACCCTTCTGACGGCAACTTCTGTGTTAACGGTATTGTAAGCCCTGACCGCGTTCCAAACCCGCACGCAGACGAAGTGACATATTACTATCAGAATATATGGACAACTCCTGCAGATCTTGCCGCAGGGAAAATGAAAGTTTATAACGAAAATTTCTTCCGCGATCTCTCTGACGTAACTCTCGATTGGGTGCTTCTCAACAATGGTGTGCCGGTGCGTGACGGAAGTATCGACAAGATCAATGTCGCACCCGGTGCCACAGCCGAGATCACTATCCCCTACGGTGAAATCAACGACAAAGGTGAATGGATCCTCAACGTATTCTATAATCTGAAAAATGCCGACGGTCTTCTCCCGGCAGGGCATACTCTCGCCAAGGAACAATTTATCCTAAACAAGGCGACCACGGCTGATATGGATATAGCAACCCCTTCTCAGCCCAACGTTGACACCCCCACTCCCACAATTGTCGACAATCATGCTTTCTTCCTGTGCGTGAAAGGTCAGAACTTCAATATCGAATTTGACCGTCACTCCGGATACATGAGCAAATATGAAGTAAACGGAACTGAAATGCTGACTGAAGGGGGACTCCTTACACCAAACTTCTGGAGAGCCCCGACCGACAATGACTACGGTGCAAACCTGCAGAACAAGTATGCGGCATGGAAGAACCCTGTCATCAAACTCGAATCCCTTAAGTCTGAAATGGAGAATGGTCTGGCTGTCGTGACAGCACAATACTCCATGCCTGATGTCAAGTCAAGTCTTACACTCACTTATGCCATCAATGGTGAAGGTGCCGTGAAAGTGACAGAGGCGCTTACAGCAGACAAGAATGCGGAAGTGTCAGGCATGTTCCGTTTCGGAATGCAGATGCAGAT
This sequence comes from Muribaculaceae bacterium, assembly GCA_029052265.1. Lineage (GTDB taxonomy): Bacteria > Bacteroidota > Bacteroidia > Bacteroidales > Muribaculaceae > Lepagella. The sequence continues at coordinate 1,599 of JAIDJJ010000003.1, read as the reverse complement.
GCCGGAATCTTTCAGCAGCATCGAATATTACGGAAGAGGACCGATCGAAAACTATTCCGACCGCAACCACTCCACCCTTCTCGGAATATACAACCAGAAGGTGGCTGACCAGTTCTATCCTTACATCCGCCCGCAGGAAACCGGAACCAAGACAGATATCCGTTATTGGAAACAGCTCAACAATGCCGGCAACGGGCTTGAGTTCATAGCTGAAAATCCGTTCTCGGCATCATCCCTCAACTACTCTATCGAGAGTCTTGACGGAGGAAAGAATAAAGCCAACACTCATTCTCCTGAAATCAGGAAAGTTGACTACACAAACGTCCTTATCGACAAGGCTCAGATGGGATTGGGATGCGTCAACAGCTGGGGGGCTTTGCCTTTGAAAGAATATCTCCTCCCCTATGGCGACTACTCTTTCACATTTGTAATGAAACCTGTGTTCCATCAGTTGCATAACTGACCGGAATAACACTTAACGAAAACGGCTGCGACTATAAGGAGTCGCAGCCGTTTTCGTTATATGGATATCCTACCCTGAATGTCATTCCCTTAGTTTTTTCTTGACCACCGACAGACAATAAACCAACGAACATACCGACACCAATCCTGTCAGCACTACAGAAGTGGTTGCGTCTTCCCAAAAGGAGAATACGAAACAAACAGACACAAGGAAGATACACATAAAACCATGTAACAAGGTCTTTTTGTCAATCTTATACCTATATGCCTTATAATTTACGACCACATAAATAATCAAAGTGACAATATTGTCTGCCACAAATGCATATCCAAGTCCGATAAGTCCGAAGAAATAATAAAACAGTATAACTCCCAAAATATATAGCACATTCCCCACTACAACCTCAAGCCAAAAGAAAAGACTGCGGTTGTTTTTCGCAAAGGCAATATAACCCATGGGATAATGGAGAGCCCTGAACATAACCCCTACTCCCATCCATCTCATAAGCGGCACAACATCAAGAAAAGAGTCAGACAACAGCAACTGTAATATCACAGGAGCAGTGGCGATGACAATACACGCTATCGGTGCCATCACAACTGCCACCATCTCCGTCTGCCGGTTGACAATCTTGTTCATCATAACATTGTCGTCTATAGAGGCGGTAAGCCTTGGAAAATAATCGAGCGACATTGCCGTGAACACCATCCCCGCATACTGTCCGGTCAGACTGTTTGCAGCCTGATAGAAACCTACAATCTCCAGACTTCCGAAATATCTGAGATAAATATTTACTCCATAATTGCATGCCGCTCCTGCCAGATCTCCCGCAAGAAGTACCATTCCCAATAAGATCAGCCTTTTAATTTGTGGGATATGTTCCCTTAATTTTATTGATTGCGGCTGAATCCTGACTGCCTTTTTAAGATTGATGGAATAAAACAGATATGTTGACAGTGAAAGGACTACGATTGCAGGGACAATCCCTTTGTCTCCCAAAAAATAATAAAACGGTATCCCGGCACACAGACCGGCAAGCGCACCCACCAATGATCCCCCCGCCACTCTTTTAACCACATGGGTGGACAGGAGGTAAGGGAGATGAAGGCGCGACGGCCCCCGCAGCTGGAGGGGCT
>JAIDJJ010000299.1 GCA_029052265.1 Muribaculaceae bacterium | reverse complement strand
TTCCATATGAGCCTGATAAAAACTGTTGCGAGGATTAACATAGTCATGCTGTTTTTCACCACTTTTTCTATAATCCACCTTTTCAACAGTATAGAGATACTCCGGAAGGGCAGCGACAGTCTTGCCTATAGACATCCTCAATCTCAAAGCGTACCATCCTCCGTCGGGAGATTCGCTTTCCATGGAAGCAAAATTCTCGGACGCCGCCAATACATCGGCAGCATTCAGAAGCACTACACTTCCAAAATCAAAATCATCCCTGACAGACCCGAACTGGTAATCTATTACAGGATGCAGTATTATCTTGTCTCCATCCTTTTCCCGAAAACTGCTGTAAGTGATCGATGCATCAGAATCTGATGAAACTTCCTCCATTCGATGAAGAAAATTGCTGTCGAAAGTTATCTTTTTGTCATCAAGCTGCACTAAGATGAATTGTTCAAGCGTATTCTTGAAAATCTCATCGCGTAATGCTTCGACAGTAGTGAATCTAACCAATTTCATTTTCTAAAATTTTACTTTTCAAAGTAATCAAGAATCTCTCCCATAAGTCGGCTCCGATCAGAAGCATCCTCAATTGCCTCGAAAGGCACACTCATGACCGCCCCTTTGCTCTTTCCCCGCTTTGTTAAAATACCTGCCGGGTTTCCACTATCGGAAAAAGTCATGAACACATCAGCATCCACTTCTCCGGAAGGAACGATAAGATCTGGATTCTCTACAATATATTGTTTGTCATTTAATGTCCGACAATAAGAGAAGGTTCCTGCCGACATTTTCGACCCCATTGTCCGTGACTTGGTCGTCAGTCTCCCAATATATGAATTCGACCCTTCCCCTCTGGTTATGCCAAGTACATTTCTTGCAAAATCACGGCTCCCTTCCGCAGAACGTGAATCATACAGATCGCTTATCACATACTGTCCGGAAACCAAAAGATCTCCACCTTTTGACGTGAAAAGAGAAAGTTCTTCCTGAAGCTTTTTAGAGAAAGTGAAAAACCTGATTCCGGTATTCCCATTCCCTGTTATAGTCAATTTTTGTTTCCCTAAAATTAAATCAATGGTATTATACTTTGTCAAATTGATGACACCTGTCTCTACCGCACCTACACTTGAAGAGACAAAGCCTCTGTCAGATGCAGCTATAGCCATCCCGTGAATATAGGGGAAATCAAAAGTATTACCGGCAATCACCTGGGCGGCATAATCCCCTTCACAACGCCCGAATGCTTCCCCTGCGTTACGTCTGAATTCTGTCTGATAACCGATAAAAGATATATCCCTTATATACGGAACTCCAAAATCCGCTACGGCATTGAACCCCGCTTCTCCATCATTTGTGCTGAAATGTTCCGGACCGCTTATTCTTGTAAATCCATTAATTATTAAAACCGGGATAGCAGAGTCAGTCCCCTCACGCAGGGCAAGTATTTCCGACGGGAAAGACAATCCTCCTTCATTTGCGGCAACTATTTTGAATGAATGTATGTCATTGTCTTCGACAATCACTTCAAAATGAGTAGATTTTGTTTCTCCCAGCTTATGGAAACCAAGTTCATCCGCCGTACGTTCGAAAATTATGTATTTATCCGGAACCGCTGTTGGCTCAAGCGGATCGTTGGTCTTTTCCCATGTTAATTTGTAATGGTTTGTTTTCACTTTACTAATCGCGAAATTCTTTACAGCAAGTGGCTGCACGACAAACTTCCGGTCTTTTCTTTCAGCCACAAATCTTCCGATAGCCTTATAAATAGATCTGCTGACAGAAAAACGGAAAGCAGGATCAAGTGCATACCACATGTCGGCAAAGTTCTGATGACTCATAAATTCGATAAGAGAGGTAGGGACTTCCGGCACCCTTGCCTCGACATATGACTTATCCCACATCGAACGTCTTGTCCAGTTTGGTTCCCAAGTCTGCCGTATATCGTTAACGATCTGCCTCATCAGCATGTCAGTAAGGGTTCTCGAATTTGTTCTCGGAGTCCCGTCAATATAATAATCTCCACCGTTTGTATAATATATACCAAGAGTTCCGACAAATGAGTCGTCAGCACGTTTCCCGGCGTCAGAATGCAATGCCATAACCACATCCACCGGGATATTAAGACCGGGATGATTGGGAAGGACACGTGAGCCGCCCGCAAGATAGTTTACCCAATTTCCTCTTGATGTATAGTCGTCTTTGTAGTCATCTGTTCCATGATAAGGGGAATATACATCTTCCGGCATACCCGCCCATTGAAGCCAATATCTGGCGCCTTCAAGAAAGCGCGGAAGACCGGATATTTTAAAATTAGCGTCCGATTCAAAAAAAGAGAACACATCTCCGGATTGAGATGTATCTGCAACATCATTATTATACTCGAAAGCGTCACTTTCCTCATCCGTCTCTATAGCTTCATCACTTTCGTTTTCATCTACAGCATCCGGCAGTTTTTCAGGTGTAGAGGGGTTTTTATAAACATCCGCTCTATTATCGCTTCGTGCAATATTTCCCATTCCCCCTCCAATTTTTACAGCGTCGGCAGTAACCACCATCCCGGCAGATTTTCCAGAGATGTTTGATAACGTCACTACCGGTTCAGTGTCGCTGTATCCTGCTTCCAGAGGGAATGTTCCAAGGTAAATCCAAGTGCCACCTCCCATTGTCTGGTTGACACGAAACTCACGTGTCCCGCCTGAATAATTTACGGTATAATGAGCGTCAGTTGTAGAATTAGGAACAGTTTCATAACTGACATATATGGCATATTCGCCTGATTCGGGTATGTCGGCATACCAGGCTGCGACTGAAGGAGTTCCGGAAGTAATGGTTGTAGTCTGGCGATAAGTGCCGTTTTCAAATGGGTTTTCAGTGTCACGAAAATCCGGGAGGTCATAAATAAAGCCTTCTCCCTCTCCCGTGGTCCATTGTGTCTGACCGGTCATTTCCTTATAATACGGCTGCGAAAAAAGGTATCCGTCATCATTGGTATCATTGTCGACAATTACCTCATTTCTGTTTATGTCCCTCTCACGCGGAAGCATGACATATGCCCCAGCATTTTCAAGCATCGGGACAACATATGGAAGGATATAACTCATGGTGTGGGTGTCTTCCGTAACATGAAAAAGCTGAGGGCGTTGCCATAGCCATGCTCCGCTTCCGGGTTTATAATATCTTCCATGACTTGCCCACATTGCAACAATATCTCCCTCCATACCTTTTGCCGCGTTTACATAAGGATCTGCAGCGAATACAAACGGGGTGTTTTTACGATACTTTTCCGGCAATTTATCAACAGTAGTGATATAATAGGAATAATTCTTTTCTCCTACACTGAGCGCCACATAAT
>JAIDJJ010000298.1 GCA_029052265.1 Muribaculaceae bacterium | reverse complement strand
CTTCAAGTTTCAAAACCGCCTCGAAAATCTGACGAAATCTTGAAAAAGAAAAAAGACGAAACAACTTCAAGATGAAAACTGCCCACGTTACTGCAAAATTAGTAAAAATATATTATCTTTGCAGTCGCGTCCAAAAAAAGAAGAGCGATTTGGATTTGATTCAAAATAAAAAAAAATTAAGATATTCTCTGATAATGCTTCCGCTCCTACTCTTCGGGAGTTGTAGCAGTAGCCGTCATGTGCCGGAAGGAAGCTACCTGCTTGATAAAATTTCACTTGAGATCAATGATTCAACGAACACATTCAATGAGCAGGAGATGGCTGCCTATCTGCGTCAGATGCCTAACCATAAAATGCTATGGAGTATAAAGTTCCGTCTCGGTGTGTATAACATCAGTGGCTCTGACTCCACAAAATGGTGGAACCGTTGGGCAAGAAAATTAGGAGAAGCACCCGTTATCTACGATCCCGTGCTCACCGATGCCGGGAAAGAACAGCTGCGCAAAGCAATGATCAACCGTGGTTTCCTTGATGCCACAGTTGATACGGATACAATCAGGGATGATGCCAAAAATAAAATTCAAGTCAACTACAAGCTTAACGCCGGTCAGCCACATGTGGTCAAATCCATAGCATATAATTTCCCGGATACCATTTTCCGGAATCTTGTGATGAGAGACAGTGCGTCATTCATAATGAAACCGGGACAGCCCCTTGACCGGAATGTGCTTGACATGCAAAGAGAACTGATCACCCTTTCCCTCCGCAACAAAGGGTATTATAACTTTGCAAAAGAATTTATAACCTTCAATGCCGACACAACCGAAGGAAGCAAGTCTGTTGATCTGACAATGACACTCAATCCTCCATATAAAGGGTCTTCAAACCAAGGTGAATTGCCATCTCATGAAAAGTATCTGGTCCGGAATGTCAGATTTATTACCGACTATGACGCTGCCAAGGATGAACAGCTGTCACAATATCAATCGGCTGATACTGTATGGTATAAAGGGATGACAATACTATACGGCGAACATAAATACCTTCGCCCGTCAGTGCTGTATGAAAACTGTTTCATACAGCCCGGAGAAGAATTCAGACAGACAGAGGTGGATAAAACATATCAGGCTTTGTCAAGGTTCGGAATTCTAAAATTCATCAATATACGGTTTGTCCCCCAGGGGAGCATTGACAATACCGGACTTCTTGACGCCTATGTGCTGCTCACACCCGGCAAAAGCCAAAGTGTGGAGCTTCAGCTTGAAGGCACAAACTCAGAAGGGGATCTTGGAGTTGCTGCATCCGCCACTTATACACCCCGCAATATAGCCAAAGGGTCAGAGACACTGACAGCAAAATTACGGGGAGCCTACGAATCACTTAGCGGAGATCTCGACGGACTGCTCCACAACAGATATATGGAGTATTCCCTTGATCTTGGATTACATTTCCCAAAATTCAAAGCGCCATTCCTTTCTGATAGATTTAAGCGAAGAATCAATGCCACATCGGAACTCGGGGTTTCCATGTCGTATCAAGAGCGTCCTGAATATACAAGAATAATATCAACTGCGGGATGGTCATATAAATGGGTATACAACAAAAACCGTAACCGATATGTCCTTACGCCTATTGATATCAATTATGTATATCTCCCTGAGAGCACGAATAATTTCATTGATCTTATCGCTCCAGACAATCCTCTCTTGAGATACAGTTATGAAGACCATTTCATAATGCGTACCGGATTCACATTTTATCACTCCAACAAAAAACCGGAAATGCCATGGAGCAAAACAGTGCAAAGAGACATCTATACAGTCAGAGCCAACTTTGAATTTGCAGGAAACCTGTTATTCGCGTTAAGCAATATATTTGAACACAGGTCAAATTATCGCGAAGACCCATATAAAGTCTTTGGGATCAGGTATTCTCAATATGTAAAATTAAACAGTGATTTCTCCTTCTTGAGGATGTTGGACTACCGAAACTCAATTGCATTTCATGTAGGGCTCGGGATCGGATACCCATATGGGAACTCATACGTCCTTCCTTTTGAAAAGCGTTTTTATGGTGGGGGAGCCAACGGAGTCCGCGGATGGGATGTCCGCACCCTCGGACCCGGCAGCTATCCCGGAACAAATTCAGTAAGTGATTTTATAAACCAATGTGGGGACATCCGTTTCGACATGAGTCTGGAATACAGGGCAAAGCTATTCTGGATTATTGAATTGGGTGCATTTATAGATGCCGGAAATATATGGACAATCCATAATTATTCCAATCAGCCTGGAGGAAAGTTTCATTTAAATTCGTTTTATAAACAGCTGGCAGCCGCATATGGGCTGGGATTACGTTTCGACTTCACTTACTTCCTTCTGAGGTTTGACATGGGTATGAAAGCTCATAATCCTGCCATGGGACAAGAACATTGGCCGTTGATACATCCTGATTGGAGAAGGGATTCATCTTTCCATTTCTCAATCGGATATCCGTTTTAGCCGGTCATTTTATTGCAGCAGGCAGCTACAAATAATTAGCGATATGAAAAAATTAGCGATATTCGATCTTGACGGTACATTGCTTAATACCATCTACGATCTTGGCGAAGCATGCAACTATGCGTTGCGCAAAATGGGATTTAATCAACATCCTATTCCTGCCTATCATTTCATGGTTGGAAACGGTGTCAGAAAGTTGATAGAAAGAGCTCAACCTGACGCAGACGAGAAAACCATTGATGAGTTGCTGTCAATATTCAGGGAATATTATGATCTGCATTGTATGGACGATACGAGACCGTATCCGGGTATCCCCGAATTATTGCAAGAGCTCATTGAAAAAAATGTTGCGATAGCGGTTGCCTCAAACAAATATCAGAATGCTGTCACAAGAATTGTTGAACACTATTTCCCGGATGTGCCTTTTGTTTCAATACAAGGGCAACTTGATGGTCGACCTTCAAAGCCGGATCCGTCAATCATTTTCTCTATTCTTGCAGAACATCCTACACCAAAAACCGATGTGCTCTATATAGGAGACTCCGGGGTAGATATGGAAACGGCAAGAAGGGCATGCGTTGAATCAATCGGTGTCAGCTGGGGTTTCCGTCCTGTTTCCGAATTGAGACAAGCATATGCAGACAATATTGTAAGTGCCCCGTCTGAAATTTTAAAATTTCTTTCCGATCCGTTCTAATATAATACAGGCAGATGATATCATCTGCCTG
>JAIDJJ010000297.1 GCA_029052265.1 Muribaculaceae bacterium | reverse complement strand
CCTCAGGGAACTGCTCTCCAAGGCAAGACGGTTGTTATTTCAGGTACTTTTTCACGTCATTCGCGAGATGAGTATAAAGACATCATTGAAAGAGAAGGTGCTAAAAACTCTGGAAGTATTTCTAAGAAGACTTCCTTTGTTCTCGCAGGAGAAAACATGGGGCCTGCAAAACGCGAAAAATGCGAAAAACTGGGCATCCCAATGATTTCGGAAGAGGAATTTCTTTCAATGATTGGCGAATAATTTATCCGGATTATCTCAAACTGCATATAGACACACGGCTTAGTGCCGGAGATTCCCTGTTCACATTGATCTGGACAGGGATTCTTTCTTTCATTTCCGGGACATGGCTGATAAGCCCCACTTTCCTACCCCCGATTTGATGAAGTTTCTCAAGAGTGTCCATAACGTTGCCGAGATATTCTGGAGAAAGTGTGCCGAAACCTTCGTCGATGAAAAGAACGTCAGCACCGCCTCCTCCTGATCTCATATTGGATAGAGATAGAGCCAGCGACAGAGAAGCCATAAAACTCTCTCCACCTGAGAGGATACTTGCCGGTTGCGGCTCGCTTGGATGATAACAGTCTTTCACCAGGATTGCAAGAGAGCCGGGATTGCAAGTCAATGTGTATCTGTCTGTAAAATTTTTCATATACATATTGGCGTTGTCAAGCAAAGAATGCAATACAAAACTTTGTGCAACATTCCTGAATTTGATTCCATCGGTATCGCCGAGCAACCGATATAAACCTTCCCATTTTTCTTTCTCTTCTCTTGCCTCCTCATCTTATTTTATATTCTTTTGAAATGATTTTCTTGCAGATTCGTCTTTTTCAAGTTGCTCCTTGAATTGTCCGATTTCACGTTGTTTCAAATTTAAACTGACTGTAAGGGTCTCCATACATTCTTTCAATGATTCTTCGGATTCTTCCTCTTCAAATTTTGGCTTGCTTAACTCAAGTGATGTGATTTGGTGAGAAATATTAGTCAAAGCACCAATCTCACGGTTTATATTCTCGGATACTGTTTTATGAGACTGCTCGATTCTGTCAATCGTTTTTTTGTCAGTTTCGCTTAATTGTTTTAGACGCATCTCCGTCATATCGTCATTGCTGTTCAGGAAAGAGGTTATTCTCTCTGTGACGATATTCAATTTATCTTCAATATTCTTCTTGTCTGTTTTCCATTCCGACATGGCGATTATGGATTTCATAGATTCCTCTCTCTTTTTTTCAAGTGAAATCATCACGTTCTTCAACGCTTTTTGCATACCCGCAATCGTTTGACGCAACTCCCCTGCTTCCTTCTGAATTTTGCGCAATCCGGAAATGGAATTGTTGAGAGTCTGTTTCTCGTTCTCAATTATTTCCGGCAATTTTACATGATCTATATTTCCATAGCCACATTCTTCTGTCTTGCTTTCGAATTCTTTTGAAAGGTCCGCAGTTTTTTTGATTTGTTTTTCTATTTTGTCATTCAAAACTTTGAGGATATTCATGGTTTCTTTTTGTAATTCCATTGTTGAATATTGCTTCGATTTAAGTTGAAGCAAATCGTGTTCCATCCCCTTTTTCTTTTCACTTAATGTGAGCAGCATGGACGAAAACAATGATTCCTCAAGTTTCTTTTCAATTTTTGATCCACATACCGGACACATATCTCCTTCTGCAACTGACAATCTTATAGACTTCACAGCATCAGAGGTTGCCAATTCTATTTTTGTCAGATCAGAGGTGGCTTCGAGTAGCCTTGCCTCTCCTTTTTTTATCGGGTCGGAGAGACTTTTGATTACAGCATCACACTCGTCAATTGTTTTTTGCCTTCCCTTGACTTCAGAGAATAATTCATCCAGGCGGCTTTTTGAATTATTCAAATTAGCTAATGCTACACTTACTTCACTTATATCACTTAGCCGTTTGTTAAGGTTGTGTATTTCATCATTAATTTTTGAAGGATTTAATTGTTCTTCATATTTTAGATTTTCTTCAAGCTCTTTTTGTAACGTTTTAACTTCTGACTCCGCTACTTCAACTGCTTTGGCACAATTCTCAACATTATCTTTTAGCTTTAAATACAACTTTTCTTTTCCTTGAAGAAGATTCAAGCAATTCTCCTTTTCTCGGTAAAATTGGCGTGCCTCTTCTGAAAGGTTATAATCCTCAACAAGAGTTTTTTCTTCGATATAAGACTCAGATTTAGTAATTGCTTCCAATTCTTCCAGTTTTGAAGATGACTCGGACTTCATGACTGTAAGATTTTTAATATCCTGAAGCCATTTTACTTTTATCCCAACTTCTTCAGCCTTTTTTGTAATTTCGTCAGATTCTTTAATCAGATTGTCGATCCCTTGTTTCTTTTCAAATATTTCTTCCTCGGTAAGAAGTGAGATATTTTTAATTTCGAACTTTATTTCTTCCCAAGCTCTTTTCTTTTCAAGATAATGTGTGGCAATTTTTCTGCCTATTATCGAATATATTTCTGTTCCCGTCAATTTCTCCAATATTTCAGACTTCTCCCCTTTCTCACTTTTAAGGAATTTTGAAAAATCTCCTTGTGCAAGCATTACAGTCCTGCAGAATTGGTCATAATCCAACCCTGTCAATTCTATAATTTTGTCAGGAATAACCCTTTTATTGGTCTCGGCATAGCTTCCGTCTTCAGATATCAAGGATCGTGTCGGTTTCTGCAATCGTCGGTCAGGTTTCTTGTAGTTCCTTTGTATAGCCCAGGTAGCCTCGTATTCTTTTCCGTCGTTTCCGTCAAATTTTAATTTTACCCAACCTTCTCCTGTACCACGGCGTAGAAATTGAGAATTGTCATTATAATAATATTTGTCGTCATTGTCGAATCCGGCACCGATATCTTCTTTGGCAACCGAAGTCATACGAGGGGTCTTGTCGTAAAGGGCAAGACATATGGCGTCAAGGAGGGTGCTTTTCCCGGCTCCGGTCTCTCCGGTAATAAGAAAAATTGAAGCGTCTCCAAGTATTTCGCCTTTAAAATCTATCTCCGCATCTGCAATTGATGCGATGTTATGGATATATAAATTTTTGAGTATCATGTTATAAGTTATTTTCTAAAGAGTATTCGTTTTGTAGCTGTTCAATGAGCGACATATATATTTCGCGTTGGGAATCGGGTATCCCTGATGCCTTAAAAAATCTTGAGGCTATTTCATTCGGATTCAACTCAGCGAACTGTGATGAACTTATATTGATCATTTCTTTCTCATTTTGCAGACTGTTCAAACGAGTGTATTTTATGATGCAGAATCTACAGTCTTTATCGGCTGCTATTGAAGATGCTAATTCCAGACAATCTGCGGGCAGATCATTTTCTTGAACCACATTTAATCTTATATATGAATTATCATTATCAGGCAACTTGGCAAATAGCTTTAATGCCTTCTTAAAGTCTACCGGTTTTTCCGGAAATGTTTTTAATTCTCTCAGTGGTTTGATCACTATCCGGCTTAAGCTTGGTAATGAACCTTTTTCTATATCAACAATTGAAACGCTATGGGGA
>JAIDJJ010000296.1 GCA_029052265.1 Muribaculaceae bacterium | reverse complement strand
ATCTAAGGTTTAAGGATATTTATGTCTTTCTGTACTTTTGTTTAATGTCATCAATTATGTTTTTTTGTTCCTCAACATCACTTGTGTTCTTCTGTTCAACAATTATTCTTGTCCTAAAAAATAACCGAAGTATTGTAATAAATATTAAGTAAAAAGACAGGCGGTCCGGATGGATCGCCTGTCTTGCTTTTCAGATTGATTTGTTATTTGGAGAATTTGTCCTGAATAAATTCAGTCGCTTTCTCTTTTACTGTTTCTATAACTTCCTTACCCTTTTCTGTAGAGGCAAACTCCTGAACTTTCTCGACTACTTCTTTAACCTTCTCGTCTTTGAGAAGATCGGCAGCCTTGTCTTTTAATTCATCTAACATAACTGTCTTGTTTTTGGTGATGTTATTATAACAAATATAAGTGACGTTATGTTGGATATTGCTCCGTCAAGGGGTGGGTCGGATAGCCGGCGCTGAGTAGGTCGGCAACATGACGATTAAAGTCTTATCGTTTTAGCTTTGCCACTGTATGTGACGGTTTTACCAGTTTTGACCGGTGTGTTGCCGGAGGCTGTGGCACTGTCGACTTTTGTGATGCGGAATTTACGGTTTTTCAACATACCCGGGAAGTTGCCGGCTCGGTCGCTGATCGTGAGTGAGTTGTCGGCATCGTTCCAAGTGAATCTGATTTCCGAGTATTTCCCGTCCTCATAGTTGTAATTGTCAAATTCATCTTCATAGAGAATGAAATCTCCGTCTGCACCGGGATATACGCGGATTTCGAGATTGTCCCATTTCTTCTCAGTGGAATACTGCACATCCGGCCCGAATGGAATAATACTTCCCGCTTTCACATATACCGGCAGAATGGACGGGCTGACAGCCTTGTTGTCGGTATAACCACCTTTCAAACGGTCATTAGTCCAGAAATCCCACCAGTCATTACCTTCCGGTAAATAAACCTCCCAACTGCCGACACCCGGTTTAGTGACCGGCGAAACAAGTATATTTCTTCCGAACAGATATTCATTGCCGATTTCATGGGTTTTCTTATCAGCCAAATAGTCCATTAC
>JAIDJJ010000295.1 GCA_029052265.1 Muribaculaceae bacterium | reverse complement strand
CTTGCTAACTTTGCAAATGCTCTCCCTTTTATATCTAAATCAAATGAAAATATCTGAAATCAAATTCCCCTCCTCTATCTTCATAACAGGAATCGGTACGGATGTCGGCAAAAGTTTTGCCACCGGCTGGCTTGCCCGTGAAATGAATGCAGCCGGACTGGATTGCATCACTCAAAAAATGATTCAGACCGGAAACTGTGGGAAAAGCGAAGACATCGACCGTCACCGCCAAATCATGGGGATCGACTACCTTAAAGTTGACACCGAAAAGAAAACCGCCCCTGTCATTTTCTCATATCCGGCATCCCCTCATCTGGCAGCAGAAATCGACGGGAAGGAAATCAATCTTGACAAAATAGCTGAAGCCACAAAAGAGCTTCAGCAAGAATTCAAACATGTGCTGGTTGAAGGTGCAGGAGGACTTATGGTGCCCATATGCGGGGACTATCTCACCGCAGACTACATCGTAAGAGAAAAAATGCCTGTCATTGTCACTGTCACCGGACAGTTAGGTTCAATCAACCATGCCCTCCTGACGTTCAACGCATTGAAAAGCTATGGAATAAATCTGTTCGGAGTGATTTACAATCCTTTTTTCGACAAAGACGAGACTATCTGCAACGATACCAGAAAATACCTCCGCACCTGGCTTTCGTCTCATTTCCCGGATGCTCACTGGTGGGAAATGCCAGTAATTGAATGACTTGTAAAGAGATTTCTTTTTTATATGACCAAAATTCACTCCATTATTTCCAGATTTCTTGATAATTTCCGTATTTTAACATCAAGAAAAGGCGCACCACACGACGCTGATGGCGTCAATTCCACTATCGTTCAGGACAGGACTGAACCTATGCGCAATGACAACACATCCTCCTCAAGAACAGCGGAAACAAAAGTCACTATCTCTAAACAGCAGCTTGCCGACCTTCCCGCAGCTCAATTCAAAGGCGACATAAAAGTCATTGACAAAGCCGACGACATATCGCATGCGATCGCTGAACTATATGAATCTGACATTATCGGATTTGATACGGAGACAAGACCGAGTTTCAGAAAAGGTCAGTCTAATATGGTCTCGCTGCTTCAATTATCTACAAGAAAAAGATGTTTTCTGTTCAGGCTTAATCATATAGGGCTCGTGCAACCTCTCATAGATCTCCTTCAGGACCCATCAATTCTGAAAATAGGGCTTTCTATTCACGACGATTTTCATAACCTTAACAAAATTTCACCGATAGAGCCCAAAGGATTTGTAGATCTACAGAATTATGTGAAGCAGTTTCGCATTTCAGACAACAGTCTCTCGAAAATATATGCGATAATTTTTGGCAAAAGGATTTCCAAAGGGCAACGACTTACAAACTGGGAAGCGGAGACCCTCACACCTTCTCAGCAGAGTTACGCCGCGCTCGACGCTCTTGCATGCATACAAATCTACGATTTCATATCCAACGGCAATTTTGATCCCGACAAATCCGCATACCTTGTTGAAATTTGTAAGGAATCTGCCGACCCGCTATAATTGGTACCATAACTTATGAAAAAATATATACTCGTCCCGGCGTTGCTTGCTGCATACGCCATATTCATGACCCTATATTTTGGGCTTGACCTGCTCAGGTCGGGTCACACTTTCCGCTTTTTTGCGACTCTCTCTGCGGAAATCATCTTGATAATACTCACATTCTTTGCATTGAGGAGAAAAGCACGGTTGCGCAAAGAGAGAGAGAAAGAAAAACATTCCTGACTTTTAAGAAACTGTTTAAATTTATTTGTCGAAGGAATTGAGAGGATTTGTCGAGCAGATTTTTGATATTTATGATGG
>JAIDJJ010000294.1 GCA_029052265.1 Muribaculaceae bacterium | reverse complement strand
TCTTCTTAACTCCTTTTATAAACAGACGCGTGGTGTAGGAATTTTCAGGCATCTCTTCATGACGCCGTTTAACCAATACCGACAGTTTCCTGATTCAGGCTCCTCCGAAGCGATCACCGGTATATAAAGTTAGCGAAAATATCTGGTACATAGAGCTTACATCGTGGATTTTTCGTAACTTTGCGTTGAAAGCAACATAATGGGAAAGAGAACCAAGTCAAAATATTATCTCTTCATTGACGAGTGCGGAGACCATAACCTCGCAAAGTACGATCCCGGATTTCCAGTATTCACTTTGTGCGGTATACTTGTGTCCCGCCAGAATCTCAATGCGCTGAATAATGCTTTTGAGGATTTGAAAGAAAATATATTCGGCACAAAAGATATTGTAATCCATTCCGTTGACATCCGTAAATGGCGTGGTCCATTTTCAATTCTCGCCGATGAGAGTATAAGGGCACGTTTTTTTGAAGGCATTGAAAGAATACTCAATCAGCATCAGGCATATGTAATTGTAAGCTGCACAATTCTGAAAGAGCAACTCAATAAGTTCTGTATCCGTGGTGAAGAAGATGATGTCTATGGTCTGTCATTATCCTATCTCATTGAAAGAAGCGTATTCTGTGTTGACAATAACGATAATGAAGGTTCGCCGGAAATTTCTATTGTCGTGGAACGCAGAGGCAAGAAAGAAGACAACAAACTTCTTAACTATTACAATGGGTTACGTAATCGTGGAACGAAATGGGTCGAAGCCGACCGATTGCGGTCAAGAGTCAGTGACTTCGGGTTTAAGAACAAGAAGGACAATATCATCGGATTGCAGATAGCTGACTTGATAGCATACCCAATTACTATCCATCTGCTACATCCGGAAAGGGAAAATCCCTCATACGAAGCTGTAAAACACAATATTTTCCAAGACAATGGCGTACTGCTGGGGCAGAAAGTGATACCACATTAGCATATCGAATAGGCAAATAAAAAAGAGCGGTCTTTCGACTGCTCTTCCCGACCGGGCGAAACCGATCCCTAAAATCGTTGCTCGCACAAGCGAAGTATTTCCTTACGGCAATCTCGGCTGCATTCGGCATAATTGAAACAAGCTTCATTCTGCGCTCGTTTGCACGAGATTTCTTTCAAGGGGAAACTACCCTTTGTTTTTGCAAAGATAGTAAATATTTTACCTATCACAAAATTCCAACGCTATATTCCTCCAAAAAGTTTGTTACATAGTCACTTTTGTACAATCATACTCTTCTTTTTTCTTATCGAGGAGGATATTGAGCTGTTTGTCAACTACCGTAAAGAGATCTATCTTTACTAAATACATAATTTCCTATAATTCTTTCAAATAAACATATAAAAAACGGACAATATTTAAGAGGGCACTGAAAAAGTAAGTATATTTCAGTTTATACCTCGCTGAGGCTAAAAATCAAGAACCCGCCAAGTCCTTAT
>JAIDJJ010000293.1 GCA_029052265.1 Muribaculaceae bacterium | reverse complement strand
AATTATAACTGATGATAAAAAACGTAATTTTAATATTTACTCTGTTTCTCTGCTGCCTGAATGCCGTGGCATATGATGCGGATGAGGCGGTTGAGCGATTTGTAAAGACAAGCGGGGTGGCTCCTGAATCTGTGGCTGTAATGATCACAGATCTTTCCGACAGCAAGGTTATAGGCGCCCACAACTCTTCCACTCCTCTGGTGCCCGCTTCAATCATGAAGTCAGTGACGACAGCGTCTCTGCTTGATAAAGCCGGGGCTGATTTCAGATATCATACAGGCATATTTATCGACGGACCGTTGGATATGGGCATTCTGCGTGGCAATTTAGTGATAACGGGGGCTTGCGACCCGTCTGTAAATTCGGCAGTGGAGCCATTCGGACAAGACATAGTGGAGGAGATTACGGATGCTTTGCGTCTTGCCGGTATCAACAGGATAGAGGGAAAGATTATCATTGACGAGTCGGAATTTGCCGGGAACTCCCGTCCTGCTTCATGGATGGCGGCAGATTTCAAGGAATCTTATGGCACCGGTATACACGCATTCAATTTTGAAAACAATGCCAACGGAAGACGTTCCGTAGAAAATCCATCGTCGGTTTTTATTTCACGTCTTAAATCCGCTCTTGCCAAAGAGATGATCTCGATAGACAACAAGGATGTGGGCACCGGAGAGTTGACCCGTATATTTGATCATGTTTCCCCACCTGTAGATGAAATCATGCGTTCCTGCATGATGAGAAGCGACAATATGTTTGCGGAAGCGATGCTGCGCACGTATGGAAAACTTGAAGGAAAAGACGGGTCGACCGAGACTGCCGCGAACCGCGAGTATGCTTTCTGGGTTGAAAAGGAAGTGCCGATGGACGGTGTCGAAATCATAGACGGGTCAGGATTGTCAAGGAAAAACCGGGTTACGGCAGAATTTATGAACGGAGTCCTGACTGTCATGAGCGATGATGCCACTTATGCTTCATTCTTTCCGCTTGCCGGACAGGAAGGCACATTAAAGAAATTCCTTGCAGAAACAGCAC
>JAIDJJ010000292.1 GCA_029052265.1 Muribaculaceae bacterium | reverse complement strand
GGTTAAAGTTAAATGTAATCCTTAATTTAACATCTTTTATTACACATAATATTCTATTTTTATACAAAATCCATCTCTGCCGAATAAAAAATTACATCTCATAACTCGTAAATCCGGAGATAACAATAATAACTTCATCTCAAAATGATTTACGTATGAGAAAATTGTTTTTAATCTTGATGACGGTGATTGGCTTCACTCTGGCAGTCTCTGCACAGACCCGCACCTATCACGGCACCGTCATAGATGCGGCTAATAATGAGCCGCTTATCGGAGCCACCATCGTTCCTATCGGAGGCGGACAGGGAACAGCAGCCGATATTGATGGTAAATTCACACTCACAGTGCCTGAAAATGTTACTCAGGCAAAAATTACTTATGTGGGTTACCAGGACCAGGTAGTAAAACTACAGGACAACATGACAATTCGTCTGACTGCCACTTCCGCAAATCTTGATGATGTGGTGGTCGTGGCTTACGGTACAGCAAATAAAGAGTCGCTTACAGGCTCTGTGGCAGTTGTCGGATCACAGGAAATCGAAGACCGACCTGTCACTTCCGTGACGGCTGCCCTCGAAGGCAATGCCCCGGGTGTGCAAGTAAACAACTCCACCGGCTACCCCGGATCACAGCCTTCAATCCGTATCAGGGGATTTAACTCTATTAATGGTGTAAATACTCCTTTATATGTTGTAGACGGCATGATATATGAGGGAGACATAGCCGATTTGAATCCTGCAGACATAGAGTCTATGTCTGTTCTTAAAGACGCGGCATCTTGTGCCCTTTACGGCAACCGAGGTGCCAACGGTGTTATCCTTATTAATACAAAAAGAGCAAAAAAAACAGGCAAAGTAGATGTCACGCTCCAAATCCGCCAGGGTATGTATCAGAGAGGTCTCCCCTATTATGACCGTCTTGACATCAAAGACTGGATGGAAACACAACTTATGGGCTGGACAAACGGAATGGTGTCTTCCGGAGCTTACAATACATACGAAGAAGCTCTATCAAACAGCAGGGTAGGCTTTGTTTCCGGTCCGCTACGAGGATCCAATATCTTTGACAAAGAGGCAGCTGAACTGTTTACCGCCGACGGCAAACTCAACGCCAACGTCCTTCCAGGATATAACGACCTCGACTGGTGGGATGCGATCTCACAGAACGGACACCGTCAGGAATACAACATCAACGCAGCCGGAGCAAGCGAAAAATTCAACATATTCGCATCAGCCGGCTATCTGAAAGAAAACGGCTATCTTCTTCACACTGACTTTGAACGATTCAACGGGCGCCTCAACGCCACATTCCAACCTGTGAGCTATCTCAAATTCGGAGTAAATCTCGCAGCCTCACACGTTAATTCAGAAGTGGGAGAAGCAGACAGCGACAATCTGAATCTTGTCACAAACCCGTTCCTCACAATGTTTAACGCCCCGGTTAAACCATATTATCTTCATGACAAAAACGGAAATATCGTTGAAGAGAACGGAGAAAAAGTGTGGAACACCACAGGACTCAACCGTGGCGACAATATTGCATGGACAATGCGTCTCAACCGCAACCAATACAATTCAAACAATATCGATGGCACTATCTTCGGAACTGCCATACTCCCCTACGGTTTCGAACTCACACTGAAAGGACAGATCTATCGGTCAAGCAGAACGAAGATGAGCTACAGTAATAATCTGGTAGGCTCCCAGAAAGGGAAAGGTGGACTTGACGAACAATTCACCAACTATAACTCCCACACATTCCAACAGCAATTAAACTGGAGCCATGAATATGGCAGAAACCATATCGATGTTCTTCTTGACCATGAGAACTATCAATATGGATATCGATACTCGTTCATCCGCAAGTCGGGACAGCTTCTCCCCGGGATGCTTTCACTCTCGAATTTCCAAAGTGAAGACTTTGACAGCGAGGTGGCAAACCAGATGCGCTCGGAATCTTATCTCGGGCGCGTACGCTATAACTTTGATCAGCAATACTTCCTTGAAGCGTCAATACGCCGCGATGGCACTTCACGTTTTGAAAAAGACAATCGCTGGGGTACATTCTGGAGTGTTGGCGGAAGCTGGATCATCACAAAAGAGAAATTCATGCAGAATATTAACTGGCTCAATTACCTGAAGCTGCGTACAGCCTATGGTTCGGTAGGCAATGACGCATCTGCAGGATGGTATTCTTACTGGTCTCTTTACGGTTTTGGCACTATGGACGGAGCCACTAATCTGGTACCCTCTCAGCTCGCCGGTCAAAACGTAAAATGGGAAGCTACCAAGACTTTCGACATCGCACTCGAAGGATCAATACTAAATGACCGTCTCAACTTCAGTGTAGGATATTTCAACAAACGCAACAGTGACCTATTATTCAATGTCACACGACCTCTATCTTCCGGCAATGTCGACAACAACGGTATCAACCCTAAAGTTCTGATGAATGTAGGCACGATGCAGAACATCGGATGGGAACTTGCATTCGGGGTAGACATAATCCGCAACCGCGACCTTAAATGGAATTTAAATATAGATGCCACCTTCATGAAAAACAAAATCATCAAATTGCCAGACGGCAAAGACATGATAGGACAGGCGTTATTCCAAGGAAAAAGCATATATGAACATTACAGGACAAAATGGGTAGGAATCGACCAGCTCACTGGTCAATCTCTTTATGAGATGAATCCCTCTTCTCCTGACTACATCGCATATAAAGACGACAACACACCCTATTTTGATGAAGCCAAGTGGCAAAAAGACCTTGCAGACGCAGAAAGGACAGGACACCTTTATGAAAAAGACGGAGTTTATTACACAGACCGTCCTCAATATGCACGCCGTCAAATCCTTGGGTCAGCACTTCCGACTGTCTACGGCTCTTTCGGCACTAACCTTTCCTGGAAAGGTTTGAACCTGTCTCTCCTCTTTACCTACAGCCTCGGAGGAAAGACATACAACAGCAACTATGCCTCTTTGATGAACGGCATCTCTTCAGACAGTCCCCAGGCGCTCCACAAAGACATACTCAATTCGTGGACTTCAGCCCCGGCGGGAATCACAAGAGAAATCAATGTCAACGGACTTCCTGTTCCGGTGATAGATCCTGACGGAGTACCCGTGATCAACTCCGATCTCCAGCAATACAACAATTATTCAAGTTCACGATGGTTGATAAGCAGCAACTACTTGAGCCTAAAGAATATCAACCTGTCTTACGATCTTCCCTCAAGCTGGGTCGGAGCGATGAAACTTCAAAACATAAATCTCGGAGTATCTATCGACAACCTTTTCCTTGTCACCCGTCAAAAGGGACTAAATCCACAGTATGGTTTTGGAGGTGGTCAAGGAGCATACTATATGCCGTCGAGAGTATTCTCATTCCAATTGTCAGCCAAATTCTAAGTATTCGAACTCTGAATTAAGAAAAATATGAAAAATAACAAATTATATATAGGATTAGCGGGAATCGCCATTGCAATGACCTTGCCGTCGTGTGAAAGCGATTATCTGCAGCTCACCCCGGAGACTTCCGTTTCTTCCGGAACAATGGCAGAAGAAACCATAGCTGCAAAAATGGGTATTTATGGCATTTGCAATGCAATGCAGACCCAATATTATGAGACCGGCTATAACCAATATAGCGGTGAGGCATTTATCAACACCGTCTTCAACGATGCATTCGGGCCCGATTATATTTGCAGTCTTTGGCAATCTTCCTGGGGTGCGTCACAATATAATTGGGAGGCCATGGAAAATGAACGTGGCACGATCAACAGTTATCCTTGGAACTATTGCTATAATATTATAGGTCTTGCTAACGGTGTTCTTGATGGCGTTGACAACGGCAACGGATCTCAGGCAGAGAAAGATTTCATCAAAGCCCAGGCATTGACTTTCCGTGCTCACGGCTATGAGAAACTCCTTCGCTGGTACGCTCCTCGCTGGAAAGACAGCAAAAATGGAGAAGCCTACTGTGTAGTGCTCAGACTTACAAGCGGGACAAATGATCTCCCTATTGTAACTATGAATCAAGTGCTTGACCAAATTTATGCGGATCTTGACGAAGCAATAAAGCTTTATACCTCAAGCAAAGGTAAAAGAACATACAAATGGGAGCCCGACATAGCTGTGGCTCAAGGAGTCTATGCCCGCACAGCCCTTATCAAAAACGACTGGAAGAAAGCTCAGGAAATGGCTCATGCCGCACGTGAGAATTATCCCGTTGCAGATCTGAAGACCTATTTCGCCGGATTTGTAAATGATACAAACGACAATATTT
>JAIDJJ010000291.1 GCA_029052265.1 Muribaculaceae bacterium | reverse complement strand
ATTATTAGTCAATTGGTGAGGTTCTTTTTATCCGTTGTTCAGCGTGGGCTGCCCGGATTATATGAGATGGTAGGTGATACTCGTCAGCAAGGATCCTGAATGCGTTCTCCGAATCTTTCTCAAATATTTTTTTCACAAGGTTGTATTGTTCTTGAGTGAGGAGACGACGGAACTCGTTCATCTTCCCTTCATCAGCCCATTGCAAAAGGTGAGAATATATTGTCGAGACTGTGACTCCTTTTAGTTCGGCGATTTTTTCCGGATCCATCCCGGAATTGAAAAGTATGAGGGTCTCCTTCTGACTTGTGCCGACAGGCATGGAGCGTTTTAATCCTTCAAATTTACGTATGATTCCAATGAAATCCTTACCGAATTTTGCCAATTTCACTTCTCCTACACCTGAAATCTGAGAGAATGATTCAATATCGACAGGGCGTTTTTTTACCATCTCCGCCAAAGTGGCGTCAGAAAATACCATGTAGGCAGCGATATTTTGGCTTGAAGCAATATCTTTCCGTAAAGACTTAAGAATTGCCATAAGCTGTTCGTCCGATGAAAGTATTATTTCCGGTTCCGGTTTTTGCTTTTTCGATTTAGTTCCGAAAACAGGTTTCTCATATGTTGACAGTTCGATGCGTTCTATTCCTTTCACCACTTTCATTCCATATGGGGTGGGACGCAAATGAAAATTGTCTTCATATGCCACTTCCAAAAGTCCGAGCTGAATCATCTGCAGTATGTAACTGTTCCATTCTGAGGGAGTCAGATCTCTGCCGGCACCATAAGTCTTGAGGTAATGATACCCTTTCAATATGATTTCGCTTCGGGTGGAAGCCCTTAGAATATCAATTATGGTGTTTACAGACTCTTGCGATCTGACCCGTATAACCGCACTAAGCGCTTTTTGCGCAACGATTGTCCCATCGAATTTGCGTCGTGGTGTGCGGCAATTGTCGCAGTTTCCGCAATCGTGTGTCACTTCTTCGCTGAAATAGCTTAACAATATGCGTCGCCGGCATACAGTCGCTTCGGCAAACCGTTGCATAAAGTCGAGCTTCTCATTGTTGATCTCTTTTTGTCCCGATTCATCCACAAAGTTGCGCCGCAACATTATGTCGCCGAAATTATAAAACATGATGGCTTCCGCCGGAAGACCGTCGCGGCCTGCCCGACCTATTTCCTGATAATAGCTCTCGATGTTTCCGGGTATATTGTTGTGGACCACCCATCTGATATTGCTTTTGTCAATGCCCATGCCGAATGCTATGGTGGCGCATACCACCTGTACATCACCGTTAACGAATGCTTTCTGAGCATCCTCACGCTGTGCTGCGGTAAGCCCTGCATGATAGCAGACAGAACGATACCCCATATCTGAGATGGCTTCGTGCATTGCCTCGGTTTTCTTTCTGCTGAGACAATATACGATGCCGGAATCAAGATGGTATTTCTCTATTAAAGACGCTATGATCCTTAACCTTTGTTTTTTGCCCGGGTCATTCATCACTTTCAATGATATATTGGGACGGTCGAACGATCCTGTCCAGCAAAAAGGGTCGTCGAGGTTAAGGGCATTGGCTATATCAGATCTGGTGAGCCTGTCGGCGGTGGCTGTAAGTGCCATTATAGGGGTTCCGGGAAATTTTTCTTTCAGACATTTGAGAGAAGTATATACCGGCCGGAAGTCGTGTCCCCATTGAGATATGCAGTGAGCCTCATCAATTGCGATCAAAGATACCCGGATTGTAGAAGACAACATATCAAGGTCTGCCAGGAGCCGTTCGGGCGATATATATATGAGTTTGATTTCCCCTTTGGACGCCTTCCTTATATTTTCACGGTTTGTGTATTCGTCTTGGTTTGAATGTATCGCCACCGCCGGTATGCCATTTGCCTGAAGGGATAGCACCTGATCGTTCATGAGTGCAATCAGAGGGGAAATGACAATGGCGCACCCCGGGAGCGCAAGCGCCGGGACCTGGTAGCATATCGACTTTCCTCCGCCTGTGGGCATAAGCACAAGAGAGTCTTTGCCCGAAATGGCAGCGTTCACAATATTTTCCTGTCCGTTGCGGAAAGATGAGTATCCAAAATATTTTTTAAGAATTTCTTTCGGGGTTGTCATAATTGCGTCGGAATATCATTTCTGCAAATAGCCAGTCTTCCGGAGTGTCAAGATCGACAGAACGGTCAGATGGCATAGGGTAGGGCAGAATTTTTGTGAATGCACCCATTGGGCATTTTTTGAGAGATGAAACAGATATTACATACACTGCCCCGTTGTATTCCCAGACATGAGGCGCGTCCTGACGCCGGGTATATTTCCCATCGCCTTTCGATATGTGCAGAAGTCCGTCGGCGTCTGTCTCAAAAGCGTTGTAGTATGGATTGGTACGAGCCTCGCATACGCTTGTCACCATATCAATTTCCGGATTCCAAAGGTTTACTGCGCCTTTGATGTCAGCAATTTCCCTTAAAGGAGATGTGGGCTGTAGCAAAACAACCTTAGAAAAAGACTTACCTCTTTTTTCAAATTCTTCAAGAGCGTGCATAATGACAGAGTATGAAGAGGCAGAGTCGGTTGAAAATTCCGGTGGACGCAAGAATGGTATTGAAATTCCACAAGTTTCCGCAGCAGTCCTGATTTCTTCAGAATCAGTGGAGACAAAAACCACATCGTTATCTTCTGCACATGCCAACGCTCCGTCTATCGCACGGCAAACGAGCGGACGTCCGCAAAAAGGCTTGATATTCTTTCCCGGAATACCTTTACTGCCACCACGTGCCGGAATAAGCCAAAGCGTGTCAGTCTCGTTCATAAAATATAGCTTCCTTGAAATATCTTGCCATAAGGGTGCCGGATGCCCAGTCGTCGCAAGGTGCCAATTCCACGCCTAGAGCTTCGTTGATAATGTAGTCGGTGATAGGTGCGCCCGCGTATATCGAACATATCACTCCACCTCCGAGCCTCGGGTTTACTTCCATCAGCAGATATCTGTCGGCGTCTATGTCGTGAAGAAACTGAAGATTCACGGGTCCGCGCAGAGAAAATTTTTCGATCACTTCGCGGCTGAGATTTTCAAGGATCTCGTTTCTGCAGGTGCGTGTACGTGTAGACTCGCCCCCCATTATCTCGATCCTTTCACGCGGCACTGTGGTTAGAATCTCCCCTTTGCCGCTTATGTAGCAATCCACAGTGTATTCCTTGCAATTCGGAATATATTCCTGTACAAGATAATTCGGGAGGTCCTGCAGATGCATAAGGTCTTCCATGTTGTTGAAGATATGGATGCCTCGAGAGGATCCCCCTTTCCTCGGCTTGGCTATTGCGGGCATCTGGGCAGAAAGGACGCTATATGTGCGGGGTATGGGAAGTCCGGCTTCCTTGAACACCTTAGCCGCCTCGGTTTTGTCGAAGAGCTTACATGCCGTATCAAAATCAGTCACGGGGACAAAAACATCCGGCATTTTGTCGCGACAAATTGAAGCTATCTCTATGGCTCCGTTAACAAACGGGAGAATTATGTTGATATCAAATTCCTTGACTACGCGCTCAATATCGCTTACCACACCCGGATCATTCCAACGGAGTCCTTTTATGACTTTCCCTACAGTAGAAATCGGCACCTCTTCAGAAAGGTCGTAGCTCAGGATGTTTACTTTATAACCGATACGTTCTCCACTCCGGATGAGGAGCTCGGCAAGCGACACGCGTCGGGCACCGCCGAGAAACAAAACCGAAAGTTGTTGATTTTTCATCTGTTATAGATATTGGGTTTGTAGTTTTTAAGATGATCTCCGCTGCATATCCAGTCGATGGTGCGTCTAAGCCCTTCCTCAAGGGAAACTTCGGGTCTCCAGCCGGTGAGCCGGGTGATTTTTTCGTTAGATCCGAGAAGTCTGAAGACTTCGCTTCCTGATGGTCTCAGCCTGTCGGGATCCACCACCCATTTTATGTCGGCGTCCATAAGTCTCGCTATAGTCTCAAGGGTGGTTTTCATGCTTACCTCCCTCTGTGTGGCTATGTTGATTTCTTCTCCGGCAGTGTTTGGGGCTTTAGCTATTGCGATGAATCCCCTGCAGGTGTCTTCAACGTAATTGAAATCACGGGTGGGAGAAAGATCGCCGACTTTTATTTCCTTAATACCTGTCGCTATCTGGGTTATTATAGAAGGAATTATTGCCCGGGCACTTTGTCTCGGACCGTATGTGTTGAATGGACGTACCACAGTCACATTCATGTCAAAGGTGTTGTGGAAGCTTAGAGCGATTGCATCTGCCCCTATCTTGGTCGCGGAGTATGGGCTTTGCGGCTGCTTGGGATGATTCTCATCGATAGGCACATATTTTGCTGTGCCGTAAACTTCGGAAGTCGAAGTGATCAGCAGGCGTTCCACACCTGTGTCTTTTGCCGCCTGACATATGTTGAGGGTGCCTTTGACGTTGGTGTCGACATAGCTGTCGGGAGCGGTGTAGCTGAAAGGGATAGCTATAAGGGCAGCAAGATGAAAGACCGTGTCGGCTCCTTTAAGAAGAGTCCGGCAAAAATTGGGATCCCTTACATCACCAGTGACTATACTTAGCTCAGGATGTCTAATCCCTTCGAGCCATCCCCAGTTGTTGAAAGAATTGTATTGGGCAAGAGCTGTGACATGGCAGCCTTCGTTGAGGAGCGCCTCGGTAAGGTGGCTGCCTATAAAACCGTCAGCTCCGGTCACTACTACATTTTTCATTGTTAAAGGGTGTTATGAGTTGAGAGAAAGATTGCATTATCATGAGAGATGAGGGTTCTCTACGGAGAATCCATCATGTCCATTTTCCATGAACGTCTGAATGTGCCGTCTTTTCTTTTCTTCAAATATTTCAGAAATCTTGAAGAAAATGCCGGTTTCTTCGACATCTCCGAATTCATGGTTGATCGCTGTCCCAAACACTTTCATGGTAGGAGAAAGCGACATATAAGCATTTACAAGAGGCGGGATATTCTGCCCGTTCGCACGGATGGCATGGTTGAGAATCTTGTAGTCTTCTTTGAAAGTCTCTCCTGTGAACAGGTTCTGTATTCTTTCTGACTTGGCTCTGCTGGGCAATTCATCGATCGGGCGTACAAGATTATCCTTGTCATAGAAATGCTTGTGTAAGAATCCGAGCAGCATGTCGCGGCATTCTTCTCCATAAGACGGATACATTGTCACTTTCCCGAAAAGATGCTGTATCTGAGGATATATCACAGTCAAAGCGCCCAATCCGTCCCACAGATTGTCAAGCACATACAGAGCCTTAGAGTGGGATTTGGTGCTCTGATATGAAGTGGCTACAAATGAGCGTCCCAACTCAAGAGTGGTAGGAAGAAATTCGTTAATGAATCTGTCGGAGAACCTGAACATATGAGAAGTGGCGATATTCGGCACACCATTTTTAAACCTGATGTTTTCGCCTAATATGAACCGGTAGCCACCTACAATTTCCTTGTCATGGGGATCCCATACGAGCAGTTGCTGGCAAGGGCTCTCCATTGTGTCAAATTCATCGATGTCGCATTCAAGTCCGGTGCCACCTCCGGCATCACGGAAAGCGATCTCGCGCAGCCTTCCTATCTCTTTCATCACGGAAGGCGCGTTGAAGGCGTCGACCACATATACTTCATTGTCGCCTTTATTAGCATGGCGCAAAAGTTTGTCATGAGTCAATTCTCTCATGATAAGCTCTCTGTCGACGGGGTCAATAATCTTTTCCATTGATTTTAATGCCCGGAATACGAAAGGTCATCCGGGATGAGGTTGTTTTTTGCAAAATTAGTAAAAAATAGTCACTGAGCAAAATTATAACGCTTGCTTGGGGGAGAGTGTTGGGTGTTTGGCGGGATTTGGAATTAAATATGGAAAATAGGTGCAACATAAAGGAAATTTGTCTATTTTTGCATTCACAAAGAGATATGGATACAGAAACCGCAATATCGGCGTAAACCAAACAGTATTGTTAAATGTCTCTATTTGTATAGAAATTAAAAAACATAAAATGAAAGCATATAAACTATTCAGACCTGCATGTGGTGTTGCACTTGCTGTGTTGGCGGCAACATTCGCCGTATCTGCGGATGAAAACGGGAAAGCGTCGGCAAAGTTTGAATCCGACACACATGACTTCGGTATTGTGAAATAAGACGGAGGTCCGGTGAGCTGTGAATTTCCGTTTTTCAACGATGGAGGGGCAAACCTTATAATTTATGAGGCGAAAGCTGAATGTGGCTGCACCCGTCCGGAATATCCGAAAGCTCCGGTGGCTCCGGGGAAAAAAGGTGTCATAAAGGTGACATACAATCCATTAGGGAGACCCGGAGGATTTACAAAAGTGGTGACGGTCAAGAGTAACGGCAACCCGTCGAAAATAAGGCTCAAGATCCGGGGTACGGTTTCACCAAAATCAAATTGATAGTGAAAAGTGGATCCTGATACCGGATTTTTGTTATCAGAAGGTAAGGAATAAAAATGTGTGTATGAGAAAGTCTATTGTAGCATTCCTGGTGTTTGTGTTTTCTTTCCCGTTTTTGTTGCCGGCAGATGTGAAATGGCTTTCTACCGAATATAATTACGGAGCATTTAAAGAAGCGGAAGGTCCGAGAAAGGGTAGCGTCCGGTTTGTGAACACAGGCAGCAAGCCGACATTTATAAGGAATGTACGACCAAGCTGCGGGTGTACCGGCGCGGAATATACTGAAGATATGATTCAGCCGGGCGACACTGCCACGGTGAGTTTCATATATGACCCTTCCGGTCGTCCGGGTCCTTTCGACAAGACAGTCAAAGTATATTTGGGGGCAGACAACGAGTTACAGGTAGTGAGGATAACCGGTACGGTCATTGGTGCGCCCGAGACTCTTGAGAAAAGCTATCCTTATGAAGGAGGCGCGTTGCGATATGAGACATTGTCCCAAACGATGGGGGAGGTCAAGAAGGGAAGTGCGCGTCATGTGTTTATAAATGTATATAATCAAGGCACGGATACAGTACGCCCTGAATGGACTTCAAGATCATCGGCGCTTCAAGTGGATATGACCCCGCATTCGCTTGCTCCCGGAGAGATAGGCACATTTGGATTTTATCTTAACTCCACTAAGGAACCGGAGGCTGGTCCGGTGGAATATTTAGTAAAAGTGTCTCCAGGCGGGGATTTCAAGGGACGGGATGTGCGGGAAATACGCATTACTGCGGCGATAGTTCCTGACAGCAGGTCGATGTCGGCAGAAGAGATTGAAAATGGACCGAGGGCATATCTTGTGCCGGAATTTATAGATTTTGGCGAAGATGTATCTGAAGGGGAATTGCCTTTTGAATTTGATGTATTAAACGATGGAAAATCAGAGCTCGAAGTCAGAAGGGTGTATTCACATAATGAAAATGTCCGGATCACGTCCTTCCCCAAAAAAGTCGGAGGTGAGGGGAAGGACAAGGTGAAAGGCTCGCTTTCATTGACGTCAGTCCCTTCGGGTCCATTCCGTATTGCCGTAGAAGTGATCACCAATGATCCTCTGCATCCTCTCAGGACTGCGAATCTGGTGGGGATAAAAAAGTGAAAAAAGAATATAAACCTTATATACCATAATATGGAACATCCTGAAAACCATGAAGATTATAAGGGGCTGCAGGTGAATGCCGGAGTCAGCTCCCAACCTATAGTAAATCCTTATAGAAATTTCCGCAGGGCTAAAAAGCCGCAGCTCAGTGTGAATGATTATGTGGAAGGTATAAGGAAAGGAGATGTGAGCATATTGGGTCGCGCCGTGACATTGGTGGAAAGTCTGGCGGAATCGCATCAGGCGATAGCTCAGGAAGTGATAGAGAAATGTCTGCCGTATTCTGGCAATTCAAAGCGTATCGGGATCACAGGAGTGCCCGGAGCCGGGAAGTCGACATCTATAGATGTGTTTGGACTTCATGTTCTCAAGCAAGGAGGAAAACTTGCAGTGCTTGCAATAGATCCCAGCAGCGAGCGCACCCAGGGCAGTATATTGGGCGACAAGACACGAATGGAAAAACTGTCACAGCAAAAAGACGCGTTCATACGTCCTTCCCCTTCAGCCGGATCTCTTGGAGGCGTTGCGAGAAAGACAAGGGAGACGATAGTGCTTTGTGAAGCTGCGGGTTATGACAATATTTTTGTAGAGACAGTAGGAGTGGGACAGAGCGAGACCGCAGTTCATTCCATGGTGGACTTCTTCCTTCTGATCCAGCTTGCCGGCACCGGTGACGAGCTTCAAGGAATCAAGCGAGGCATCATGGAGATGGCAGACGGTATTGTAATAAATAAATGTGACGGAGACAATGTGGAGCGAGCGAAACTCGCCGCCTCACAATTCCGTAACGCACTGTTCCTTTTCCCGCCCACTCCGAGCAAATGGAAACCGGAGGTGCTCACATACAGCGGCTATTATGAACTTGGCATAGATATGGTTTGGGATATGATCGACCGTTATTTCGCTTATGTAAAGAAGACTGGATATTTCGAACGCAAACGCAACGAGCAGGCGAAATACTGGATGATAGAAACTATTGACGAGCAGTTGCGTCATAATTTCTACAATATGCCGGAGGTCAAGGCATTGCTTGAGCAGAAAGAGATGAGAGTGCTCAACAACGAGCAGTCGTCGTTTACGGCAGCGAAAGATGTTCTTGACTGTTATTTCCGCAATCTCAGGGGAGAATGCCGATAAATTCACAAAAAATTGCTAACTTTACACCGTGGATCCACGTTATTACGTGAGAGAGAAGACGGTCGGAAATCCCTGCTGTCGGTATTCTCGTAACATCCCGGACAATTATGGCAAACAGATTAGTTGATATAGTATCCGCGCAGGCTCAACGATATGGAGACCGCGAGGCATACCGTTTTTGCTGGCGCAAAGACGGTGAATGGCAGTCTACCTCATGGAATGATTTCAAATTGCAGGTAGAGATCGCCGGGAAGGCGCTTGCGAGACTGGGACTGCTTGAAAAAGACACGATAGCCGTCTGCTCTCCCAATACACCGCAGATATTGATAACAGAACTCGGGGCTTTCCGTAACCGCGTTGCCGCGATTCCTCTTTATTCGAGTTCATCGCAGGAGCAATTTGATTATATCGTCAGCAACGGAAATGCAAAGATAGTCTTTGTAGGAGACTCGCATCAATATCCGCTTGCATATAATTATTGGAAGAAACATCCTGATCTGATCAGCAAAATAGTGGTTTTCAAGAATGACGAGTTGCGGCTGGAGGAAGATGACACCGTCACTATTTTCTGGGATGATTTCGTACGTCTTGGCATGGAGGCTTCCGCCGAAGTGGGTGCCGAGGTAGAGGCAAGAATGTCGCGCGGACTCCCGGACGATATGGCCACGCTGATCT
>JAIDJJ010000290.1 GCA_029052265.1 Muribaculaceae bacterium | reverse complement strand
CTCATATATAATTATATTATCAATCTTTATTATTTAATTTTTTAACCGAGCAATGAAAAGAATTGTCCCTGTGCTTTCTTCCATCACATGTCAGAGGTTGTTTATCTTTCCCATGAAGAGAATCGTGCCGGTGCTCACCTCATCGAGAATGAACATGAACGGTCGGTCTGCCTTAAACAATTCAGGAGTCTGTTCGGCAGTTCCTTCTCCCGGGGATGTAAACCATCCCATAGATGTGGCGGCAGCCCCTTCACTGCCATTTTCATCAACCGTTAGGACTGCGGAATGAAGCACCTTGTTGAATTCTTCGATATCGGAAGACATTTTGCTTAGATTTTTACCTAAAAACATCTTCGACAATCCAATATTTCTTAAAATTTCTATTATCTCCGCATTCTCTTCTACTTTGAATTTAGGAATATAAGCATTCACTCTGCTGTGCTTAAGACCGGCTGAAATTCTTTCCCATTCCAAAGAAGTCAGTTCAAAAGATTCCAGCGGGATATTCTCATCCGGCAATATGATATTCATACGGAAAGCCTCGTTACCGTATGAAACAGACAGCACCTTGAAAGAATCACCCTTATATAGTTTATAATATGTCGTTTTGGTTATAAAATCCGTTTCTGAAGGCTTGCCGTTCTCATTTTTGAAAACGCCGTCGGTCACTTCGAATTTCTCTGACCAGGAAGCCTTGAAATATAGAGCATTCACAAGCATAGCGGCAACATATGGCGGAGTTTTGAAAAATTCAGGAATCAGACCGCCGGTTTTCTCATTGACCCAGCCGTTGACTTTCAGTCTACCCTCGTCGGAAAAAAGATTCGCGGTCTCAGACCCGGCATAATACACCTCCTTAACGGTATTCGCAAAAGACTTCTCGACATTGCAACCGGTGTTGGTCCACAATGAGTTGGCTACTATGACATCTGAAAAGTTGTCAATATCCGACAAAGCGTCGATCAGATGTTTATTGTAAGCATTCAGCTCCTCGACATTGCAAGACTCGGGCAGCAACACATTTACAATGTCGCTTACAGATGTATCTTCCAGACCGTTTGCCAACATCGACAGACACTGATGAACGCTTAACGGAGAAAGAATAAAATTCTTCTCCATCTTTTTATTTCCTAACGAATTTTCGTATTCCCGGAACAATTTGAACGAAAAATCATTATGCAATGAAGACATAGCCTTTTCTTCTGCTGAAAGCACCACATCCTCGCGTGGTTTAAAGACCCGTTCTTTCTCCACCGGAGACACGATTTCCTCCCGGCTCCCATTGTCTGCCTTTTCAGGCACTTCCGAGCTGCATGCTCCCAGAAAAATACCCAATAAAGGAATATAATAAATTTTTCTCATGACGTTGTTATTTTACAGTTATATAATTCTTATTAAATTTCAATGTATCATTACTC
>JAIDJJ010000029.1 GCA_029052265.1 Muribaculaceae bacterium | reverse complement strand
GGCAAAGGGCATATATCTCTTCAGACGATCTCATTTTTCCTGCAAGTTCACAGCTCTCGGCATGGGAACAAAATCCATTCCATCCTGAAACAGTCGTGGTGGAAGGGGCACATTACATCAATCTGGCACAAGTGATCAAAGGCGCACTTCCTACAGAGAAAAAAATCGGGGAAAGATTCAGGAAAGCCGTTCCGACATACGACAGCCAGGCATATGCACAACGCCGGATTGCCGAAAGGCTTGCCGGGATGTGCGACGACTCCGTTATCGGTAAAATGATAGAAATCGGGTCGGGCACGGGTATTTTCTCACGCATCATCGCAGAGAAATGCCATCCGTCAGCCATGACATTTGTCGATCTTTATGAACTGGAGCCATACGGCGTTGCCAACAGGGAAGAATACATAGTCGCTGACGCTGAAAACTGGATGACACAGGAAGCAGACATGCATCCCGCGTCGGCTGACGCCATTGTCTCCGCTTCCGCCATTCAATGGTTTGTAAATCCCCGGAGTTTCATTCATAATGCAGCAAAAGTACTGAAGCCCGGAGGGACATTGCTATGTTCGACATTTCTGCCGGGGAATCTCGCGGAATTGAAAAATGTAGCCCCGTTCGGGTTAGTCTACCGCAGCCGCGATGAACTGGAACGCTACCTGCGGGAATGCTTCAGCAATGTGGTGATGGAAGAGTCAAAACTGTCTGTCAATTTCGATTCCGCCCGCGAGACTCTGTTGCATCTGCGACACACAGGCGTAGGAGGAGGAGCCTCATCCGCTCACGATCTCCGTCAATTGCTGTCCTTACTGTCTCCTCATCTCACATACCGACCCCTGTTCATAAGGGCAAAACTCTGAACATCTATATCAATTAACCATAATACCTTTTTTCAACCCCATGATTACCACACTTCTTATCATCTTCATCGTCGGCTATCTATTGATAGCCTCCGAGCATGTTCTCGGAGTGAACAAAGCCACATTCGCGCTGATAATGTGCGCATTGCTATGGGCGGTTTACTCTCTATGCAGCCATGACCCCAATATTTCCACTGAAATGGTGGAAGCTTTGGGCGACACTTGCGAGATAGTCGTTTTCCTTATCGGGGCAATGACTATCGTGGAACTTATTGACCGTTACGGCGGCTTCAAGATCCTTATCGACAAGATTCAAGCATCTAACAAACGTAACCTTATGTGGATTCTCGCTTTCGTGGCGTTTTTCCTCTCTGCGGTACTCGACAACATGACCACCACCATAATAATGGTCATGATGTTACGCAGGATGCTTAGCGACCAGAAGGAACGATGGACTTTCGCCTGCATTATTGTGCTTGCTGCAAATGCCGGCGGTGCCTGTCTCCTATCGGCGACATCACTACCATCATGTTATGGATGAAAAACTATGTATCATCCGTCGATCTGATTGTCAACCTCCTTGTCCCCTCGCTTGTGTCGGTGGTGATTCCGGTTTTCATAGCAAGCAGAATGATACCCGCCGCCCCGATGGAGCCGCGCAATCATCAGGACTCACGTATCGGGTACGATCTTTCCAAAGAACACCCTAACCTTTCAAGGCTCGTCCTTTGGTGCGGAATCGCCGGTCTTCTTTTCGTTCCGGTATTCAAGGCGACCACTCATCTCGCCCCGTATATGGGAATCCTGCTTTCGCTCGGTATACTTTGGCTGATGACAGAAATACTTGTACATCATTATCGCCTTGACGGAAAAATAGAGGGACGTATTTCTCAAGTGATGCGCAACATCGATATGTCGACAATTCTCTTCTTCCTCGGAATCCTTATGGCGGTTTCCGCTCTCAGCCAGGCAGGAATTCTCGGAGAACTCGCATCATGGCTCAACGACACATTCCATAATGTCTACGCAATAAATGGCATCATCGGTGTCTTGTCGTCAATAGTGGACAATGTTCCTCTTGTGGCGGCATGTATGGAAATGTATCCCGTAGCAAACGACGCACTGATTGCAGCATCGGCGGATCCCGCATATACATCGCTATTTATCGAAGACGGACTGTTCTGGCATCTTCTTACATTCTGCGCCGGAGTGGGTGGCAGCATGTTGATTATTGGTTCTGCTGCCGGTGTCGTGGCAATGGGTATTGAAAAAATACCTTTCATGTGGTATCTGAAAAGAATCACATGGCTTGCTTTCATAGGATACATTTCCGGTATGGCAGTAATCTGGCTTGAAACCCTCTTTCTCTCTCTCTGATCATCAGGTCTGACAGGCATATACTGCCACCATACTGAGTCGCCTTACATGTAAATAAAGGTTGATCATCCTGAAATCGTCTCCTCGCTATATTCCTCAAACAAAAAGATCGCAACTGATAAAACTATTCAATCAGTTGCGATCTTTTTAATTTGGATTCAACTTTTCGTAAGCGAAAGTTGAATAAACAAGAGTATCAATTGAACGCAATTTAAATTCTACGGATACACAGAAATTCACCGTTTCAAATTTTACGGATACATCGCAGAAGAATAGCCTGATGAACCGGAGCTCTCAATTGACCTGATATCCTTTATTCTACCGGGTTATCTTATCCGCAACACAGGTGCTACAGATCTGGATGCTTTTTCCGGAAGCAAAACTTTAAGCCCGTCGGAATCGCGGGTGAATTTCACTTTCCCATATCCCAGGAGTTCTACACTTCTTATTTTTTTATCATAAAGTTCCGACCCTTCCGAAAGAGACCTGACTGTGATCATGCCGTCTTCAGGCCATGCCAGGGAGATTGCATAAAGATGTTTTGAAGTACGTGTGAAACGTATCTCCTTTGAAGTGGCTTCTGTATATGCACCCTCGTTAAATCCCTGGGCATTGAGTTTTATGTCGGAATCAGCTATCGGACCCTCTCCGAATATATGCCACGGACGGGTGGAATAGATAGCCTCTCCATTGACCGACATCCACTCCCCTATCCCGTTTATAATCTCTTCCTCTTTCTCGTCAAATGTGCCGTCCGCACGCAACGGGATGCTCAAAAGAAGGTTTCCGTTTTTACTTACAACGTCCGCAAGCATCTTTATCACCTGCGCCGCCGACTTATACCACCCGTTCCTATAAATCTCATCATTATAATGCCATCCCCCTATACAGGTACATGTCTGCCACGGTTGGTCATTTATCTTATTGGGTGCTCCGCGCTCCACATCCCAGACAAGTGCCGATTTCTGTTCTTCTGTCAGAATCTTTCCGAACATGACTGCCGAAAAACCATCCTTTTTATAAGCCAGATTGTGGTTGTAGAAATGGGCGGCAATTTTCAAGCCTGCATCGCTCACCGGATAAAACGGAACGCCTGTCACGTCAAAATAAAGAAGATCCGGATTATACCTGTTGATCACATCAAGCGTGCGGTCATAGAAATTGGTGCAATACTCTGCACTCGGCAACGCAACCCCGTTGCCCCACGCCCATTGTCTGTGGATCATGCCGTCGCTCCACGACCCATAGCTTTCAGGATGATCCTGAGCATAAAGTTTCTGAGGATCCAGTCCTTCCCACCATTTCCCTTTGCCATCATCCTTTGTCAGACGCCCGTCATAAGGGACCCCCGCCTTGTCTCCGTTGCGGTCATATCTTCTTGACGGCTCATACCAACTCCACGCATGGTCGGCATGAAGGCTTATTCCAAAAGGGATGTCATGCTTCCTGCACGCTTCCGCCCACCCGGCAAGGATATCCTTTTCCGGTCCGATATTTTGAGAATTCCATTCCTGATATTTACTGTCCCAAAGATCATAGTTGTCATGATGGTTGCCCAATACAAAAAAGTACTTTGCCCCGATCTTCTTATAAAGACCTACAAGATAATCCGGATCCCACTTCTCCGCTTTGAATAAGGGAAGGATATCTTTAAATCCAAACTCAGAAGGATGCCCGTAGTTTTCGACATGATGTTTATATTCCCGCGATCCTTCTATGTAAAGCGAACGTGCCATCCAGTCCCCGCTTCCTTCCACACACTGCGGTCCCCAATGCGCCCAGATACCGAATTTGGCATCTCTGAACCACTCGGGCACTTCATATTGTGAAAGAGATTCCCAGGTCGCCTCATATTTCCCGGTCATCATCGGTTCGTTTGCTTCGGATACTTTCACTTGATAGTCCTGTGCCATTCCGCAAAACGGTATTGCTGCGGCGGCAACCAATAAGTATTGTAAATGTCTCACGTCAGGTTATATTGTTTAATGATGGGTAAATTAAACTTTTTTTGCAAAATTAATCATATATAAATACCGGGGCTATTATTATATAAACAATAAATAGCACATTTTCACCACATCGAAAAATTCCGGTCTTATACAAAAGTCTCTCTCCTTAAAATTTATTTCAGCAAAAACGGCTATATAATCCTGACAATAAACCACATGAACATAAATAATTTTTTAATTCTCAATGTCGGGCATGCTTTCCACGACTCGGATTGGAATTTTGAAAATATCAACAG
Organism: Muribaculaceae bacterium; assembly: GCA_029052265.1. GTDB lineage: Bacteria > Bacteroidota > Bacteroidia > Bacteroidales > Muribaculaceae > Lepagella. The sequence goes on along the minus strand of JAIDJJ010000029.1, from coordinate 1,762 downwards.
CCCATTCACAAGGATATATTATGTCACTGAAGGTGAAGGCATAGTCAGTATTGGAGGGAAAGACTATCGGATGTCGCCCGGTAAAATGTATATGATACCGGCTTTCACCGAACATTCCGATTTCTGCGACGGAGTGTTCAATCATTTCTACATACACATTTATGAGGACGCAACAACAGGCGAGTCCATAATAGAAAGCCATGAATTTCCGGTTGAGACGGAAGGATCTGATTTTGAAAAAGAGATGTTTGAAATGTTGTGTCGCCAAAACTCTACACTGGCGTTGAAATGTCCCGACCCTAAGACATATGACAATGACAACTCCCTCATCGAACAGGTGCGCTTCAACCGATCGCGCCCGTTGCATGAAAGAATGGAATCTATGGGGGCTGTAATGCATTTTTTAAGCCTCTTTATTAAAAATGCAACCTTGAAACATATGGCAGACGACCATAGAATTAAACATGCACTTAAATACATAAACAACAGAATGAACCATCCGCTGACGGTGGATGAAACAGCACGCGTGGCATGCATGTCTACCAACCATTTCATTCGGCTGTTCAAAAAAGAGATAGGTATGACTCCCGCCCAATTCATTATCTACAAAAAAATGATGAGGGCAAAAATGGCTCTCGCCACAGAATCTGTTCCTGTCAGCGAAATAGCCTATTCTTTGGGCTATGACGATGCATCTTATTTCACAAGACTTTTCAAAAGGCATATCGGGAAAAGTCCCCAACAATTCCGTCAGAGTTTCAATGACAGGCAATAGCCGCCGTCCAAAAAAAGAAGAGGAATGCCTGCACACTCCTCTTCTTATCAAAGGTATTTTATACTTAAATCTTACTTGCGAAGATCCTCTTCTGTCTTGCTCAGTTCAGGATCCTGACCCCAGTTCTGCTGAGAAAGACGCTTGTAGTTGTTGTAACGCCAGCGGGCATTGTCCTGAGCTGCCTGGAAGAGCTCTTCAGCAGCTGCAGGCTGCATCTTGAAGAGCGATGCGAAACGCACCTCACCTTTCAGGAAGTCGTTAAACTTGCTCCAATCCGGCTCCTTGCTATCGAGCGAGAACGGATTCTGACCCTCTGCCTCAAGAGCAGGATTGTAACGCCAGAGATGCCAGTAACCGCATTCCACAGCCTTTCTCTCCTCTTCCTGCGCACGTCCCATGCCTGCCTTGAGACCATGGTTGATACAGGGAGAGTAAGCGATGATCAATGACGGACCGTCGTATGCCTCTGCCTCACGGATAGCCTTAAGGGTCTGTGCATTGTCGGCACCCATTGCCACCTGAGCCACGTATACATAGCCATATGTGGTGGCGATCAGACCAAGGTCTTTCTTACGGATGCGCTTACCTGCGGCAGCAAATTTGGCGATAGCCGCGATAGGAGTAGACTTGGATGACTGACCACCGGTGTTAGAATAAACCTCTGTATCGAGAACGAGGATATTAACATTCTTGCCTGATGCAATCACATGGTCAAGACCACCGAAACCTATATCGTAGCTTGCACCGTCACCACCGATGATCCAGTGGCTTCTCTTGGGAAGATAATGGGCGAGCTCAACAATCTGACGGGAAACCTCGCATCCTGCCTCCGCACCCTTCTCTGCCTCTGCAAGGAAGGCGGCGCCTTTCTCACGGGAAAGAGCGGCATCTTCACGCACCTCAAGCCATGCGGCTGCCGCTGCCTTGAAGCTTTCAGGAGCATCGGAAGCTGCAATCTTGGCACATGTCTCTTCGAGGCGTGTACGC
>JAIDJJ010000289.1 GCA_029052265.1 Muribaculaceae bacterium | reverse complement strand
CCCCACTTGGGCGCGACTACCATATCGGGCGGACTTTGGGCGAGAAACCGTTCGATCACAATTCTATCCGGCACGATGCGGACAATCTCTGCACAAAGATCCAGATATTCTTCAAGCGAGAATGGTGTCACTTCCGCCATGCCATTTCTCCATTCCTCATATAAGGGAGTGCCTTTCAGAATCTGAAGCTGGTGAAGTTTTAGTGTATCGACAGGCAGCCTGCACGCATTTGCGACATTTAACAGTATCTGTTCCCTGTTTTCTCCCGGTAGTCCGGCAATCAGATGTAGCCCGCACCGGATCCCATTATCGGAAGCGCGGTTGACGGCATCCTTCACGTCTTTCCATGAATGATGACGGTTTATGATCCTGAGAGTCTCATCCGACGAGGTTTCGGCACCTATTTCAAGAAACACAGGCTTTTGCCTGTTTAAATCCGCAAGCAATCCGATTACATTGTCCGGCAATGTGTCGGGGCGCGTGCCGATGACGAGTCCGACCACTCCTTCGCAGTCTAACGCTTCCAGATACAATCTTTCAAGGGCTTCAATGTTTCGTCCGTGAGTATTGGTGTATGACTGGAAATATGCCAGATATTTCATTTCCGGATATTTCCTGGCAAAAAAAGCTTTCCCTTCCTCAATCTGAAGCGATACGCTTTTCATTGTCATGCAGTATGCCGGAGAAAAAGAATCGTTTCGACAATACGAACAGCCACCTGTCCCGATAGTTCCGTCGCGGTTAGGACAAGAAAACCCGGCGTTGACAGAGATTTTCTGCACTTTGACGCCGGGAAAGATATTGTTGAGATATTCGGAATAAGAAATCATACAAGATAGTCTGCAATCACGAGAGCCGCCATGGCTTTCACAACATGAACAGCGCGCACGGCAACACAAGGATCGTGTCGCCCGGCTGGGTTCAATACAGTGGCATTTCCATTGATGTCGACGGTGTCGATCGGTTTGAGCAAAGTAGGGGTCGGTTTGAATGCAACAGAGAAAAAGACAGGCATCCCGTTGGATATCCCCCCCTGTATGCCGCCGCTGAAATTAGTGGATGTTTTCAGCGGGTCACCTTCATTTTCAGAAGCAACAAACTTATCGGCGGTTTCACTTCCCATTGAAGAAGCGGCACGGAACCCGATTCCATATTCAAACCCTTTTGCGGCGTTGATGCTCATCATTGCCGCCGCAAGAGAGGCATGAAGTTTTTCAGCCACAGGATTCCCTATTCCTGCAGGCAATCCGGTAATCAGGCACCCGACTTTTCCACCGACACTGTCGCCGGCTTTTTTTGTCTCCTTGACAAATTCCTCCATTGCAAGCCGGATATCGGTGTTGACTTCCAGTTTGAAGGGATTTTCAGGATTTGTCATCAATCCGTCGAAAATATCCCCTGCTGTCACCGGTCCTACCTGTGTGAGGGCAGTCTGAATCGAGATTCCTTTTGATTCAAGCCATTGAGCCGCGAGAGCTCCCGCCACAACCCAGTTGACAGTCTCACGGGCGCTTGAACGTCCGCCTCCACGGTGGTCGCGGATTCCATACCGCCTGATATAAGTGTAGTCGGCATGATTCGGACGGTAAACTTTCGCCATCTCGTCGTAATCCGACGAATGGTGGTCAGCATTTCTGACAATAAACCCTATGGGGGTTCCGAGAGTCACTCCTTCCGGAGAAATTCCGGATAAAAATTCCGGAGTGTCGGTCTCTTTGCGGGCTGTCACAAGAGGTGACGCACCCGGACGGCGTTTGGCAATCTCGGCAAGCAGCCCGTCAAAATCAATTTTGAATCCTGCGGGAAAACCGTCGATCACGCCACCCATTGCAGGTCCGTGGCTTTCTCCGAAAGTCGTAAGGGTAAGGTTCTTTCCGAATGTATTCACGTTAAACTGTTTTAGATGGTGGCGATATCAGCGAAAGAGGCTTCGTCGGCTTTTGCGAGATCGGAAGGGGATAGCTTGAGCTGAAGCCCCCTTATGCCCGCGCTGACATAAATGAAAGGGAAATTCCCCGCATCC
>JAIDJJ010000288.1 GCA_029052265.1 Muribaculaceae bacterium | reverse complement strand
GTTAAGGACAAATGTAAAAGCTGAATTTTCCGCTATTGTCATATCTACTGTCACGGCTACAGTTCCGGGCCACCCTTTTATGACAGCCCCACCGTTGCCATAGATCGTGCCATACCAGTCAGGATTCATGTTTTGATTCGTATCATAACATAACAGCCCGCGCGCATCGCTGATCCTGAAATTAAACGACGGGTCGTGGAAATACCTATGTGTAAGTTCTCCTGTGAGAAGAGCTGAATTGCCCGCCCGGTCATAAAGACGGAAAGACGGTATCACTATCTTTCCCGGATTTAATATAACGGAATCCGTTCCATGATAATATGTGTTGGTATAATCCAATTTTATTGAGATAGAGTCTCCAAGTATTTTGCCGGTAAGATCTATGTCGCTAAAAGTGCCGAAAAGTTTGGCTTGTCCGCTTGCATATCCACTGACATCCGATGAAAATGCACCCATAAACGGAGCGAGAAATCCTACAGGGATCCGGTCTGCATCTATTCCGAAACTCAATGAATCTCTTGTAACCCAAATACCACCGTCGACTATGGCTTTTCTCTTTCCGTCTCTTGAAATATCGGCATAGATTGTCACTTCTTTTTCGTCGTTGTTCCAACGGCTCTTTATATCGGCGTCTCCCAATAGCGAACCGTTGTAAGAGAATCCTTCTACAAAAAGATTTTCCGTAGTCGCCACCGGTTCTTTACTCAGGACTCCGTTCGCTGTTATATCTCCGGTAGCGGTTCCTCCAAAAGTGACATAATTTATATTCAAGGTCTCAAAAACATAGTCCAGGTCTATCGATGCAAGTTTTACAGCCAAAGTGTCTGACTGAAAGGCAGATGCAACACCCCCGATTTCAACAAACTGATCATCATGCCATATTTTCACACCATCCACGTCAATCACTTTGTCAAAATAGCTCACGCTGCCTTTGTCGATGTTCCATTTGGCGGTCCCCATGTTGAATTGAGAAGGGTTGATATCAAGCATGACTTCCGGACGTGAAGTCAGTTCATTCTTACTCAACAACGCCCCCCGCGACAATAACCCCTTAAAACTGCTGTTTTCTGTGTTTATCCAGTCAATATCAGCAAATACACGGTCCTCCTGCCCGAAAAGGTTAAGGTTGACAGCAAGCTCTCCCCTCTTCACAGGGAATGTAGTCCCGAGATCAAGATTCATCGACTTTTTAATACCATCGATATCTATCGTCAGCCGATTGTCGCGGAGAAGTTTGTTCTTACCCTGCTGAAGATAGGGCACATCTACAGCCAATGACGCTCTGTGGTCAGCTCCCGCCACAACACCCTCGATAGAAACAGGCACTAACAGACGCACAGGAAGATTAAAGAACCGGGTAAGGGTGTTATCCGGTTTCACTAACAATGAAAACTCCAAATCAGAATGTGAATCACCGCTTTTTTTCGGAGGCATCACAATACTTGGAAATACAGAAGATGACATCGCCA
>JAIDJJ010000287.1 GCA_029052265.1 Muribaculaceae bacterium | reverse complement strand
AAGAGAAGTAGACTAACGCCCTTCCGGTCTCTTTCTGGAGGAGAATGAGACATATGGGAAGAAATATAATAATCAGAGCCCTGAAATAATTACTTATTTTGGCATTAAGAGAAAAATTATAAGAATTGAAAAGACGTGCAAGGGCAAGGGCTGTGGCAAACTTTCCAAATTCCGCCGGCTGGAGACTGACGGGACCAAATACCAGCCAAGACCTTGATCCCTTTATGTCGGGAGCAAGGAAAATTGTGGCTATCAATATCAGAATAACAATCCCATATATAGGATATGCATAGGCTTCATATAGCCTGGCATCCAGAAGAAGAATGATGCATCCTATAATCAAAGACAATCCGATCCAAAGAAATTGCTTTCCGGAAAATTCTGCAAAATCAAATATGCTTGCATTATCAAAATCGTAGCTTGCTGCATAAATGCTTATGGCGCCTGCCGATACGAGCAGGATATACATAAAAATGGTTATCCAGTCCAACGACCGGAAAACGGATATGTTAGCCTCAGTGTTTCTTGACTCCACTGCTGATGATTGTATTAGAGTTCAACATTCTTTCTTCAAGACCTTTTCTGGCATCAGAAATAGTACCTGTAAGATATTTTTCCATCATAAGACTTCCGATAGGCACTCCGAAAGTGGCACCAAAGCCTGCATTTTCCACGTATACTGCAATTGCTATTTTCGGATCATGGTATGGCGCGAACCCCATAAATGCGGAGTGGTCCTTACCATGTGGATTTTGTGCCGTGCCGGTTTTACCGCAAACTTCGATTCCCGGGAGCGCAGCTGTACGGCACGTGCCACCCAAGACTGCCATCCGCATTCCCTCCGCTATATCTTCATAATATTCTTTCTTGATATTTGGAGCATGCTTTTCCTTATATTTTGCATCGATGACAGTGTCTGCTACCGATTTCACTACGTGCGGGGTGTAAAAATAGCCTCTGTTTGCGATGGTGGCGCAAAGATTGGCAATCTGCAGAGGTGTCGCGAGCACTTCTCCCTGTCCGATTGCAACCGAGATAATGGAATTGGCACTCCATCTGGGACCTCGGAAAGATTTTGAATAAAATTCAGAATTGGGAATAAACCCACGACTTTCCGAAGGGAGGTCCACGCCTAATTTGTAGCCATATCCCATCTCTACAAGATAATTCTTCCAGATTTCAAATTGATCATAAGCCTTTGTGCCGCGTTTGTCAATCATATTTTTGAATCCCCAACAGAAATATGCGTTACATGAAGTCTGTAATGCCGGTTTAAGCGCTATCGGAGAGCCATGACCATGGCATCCAACCCTGATTTTATTTATATACCCATGATAGCAGGGGTATTGTGTCGCAGTCGTGATAATACCTTCCTGCAGGAATATGAGCCCTTGGGTAGGTTTGAAAGTAGAACCGGGAGGATATGCACCTTGAAGCGCACGGTCGTATAGCGGTTTATATGGGTCTTTGACAAGATTTGCATAATTTTTACCGCGTTCTTTGCCGACAAGCAAAGAAGGGTCATAATTAGGAGAGGTGACAAGAGCCAGAATTTCTCCGGTGGCAGGTTCGATCGCAACAATAGCGCCAATTTTGTTTTGCATCAATTGCTCCCCATATGCCTGCAGCTCCATATCTATAGATAGTTTTATGTTCCTTCCTGAGACTGGCGCTATG
>JAIDJJ010000286.1 GCA_029052265.1 Muribaculaceae bacterium | reverse complement strand
CACATGTCGGGACTGGTTTTTGGTATATTGATTATTTCTTGGGGAATAAGCGGCAGCCTTGCTATGCAGAGGGTGCCTAAATGGCTTGTGAACTACGAAGGAGAATATTTTGTAAACTCTTCAAAATTGTGGGGGAAAGAGCCTCTTAAACTGGATTCATATAAGTTGGATTACAGGGATTTATTTTCTAAATTTAAGGATATAAAGTCTATCAGTTGGGAACATTTCGGTGAAGTCCCGGCATATCTTGTTATAAATGGGGATAAAGAAATATATGTAGATGCATCTGTTTCGGGAGAAATAAGATTGATGAATCTTTCAAAAGAAGAAATAGAGAGCGCAGTAAGAAGATATTTCGGAGATAATGTAAATTATACTATTTCTGAAATGAATGAATATGATGAATATTATCTTTCTCAAGCCGACGGATATCCTCTTCCTGTATGGAAAATAGATGTAGAAAATAAGGATGGCTCAAGATTGTATGTCAGCCCAACAACAGGATATGTCAAATATCTAAATAAAAACAGAATGACCAAGAAATGGCTTTTTGGTGCCACTCATTATCTTGGAATTAAATATTTTGTTCTTCATAAGACTCTACGCTATGTGTGCCTGTGGATTCTTAGTATGGGATGTATATTCGTATGCATCACAGGATTGTGCATATATTTCTCAAAAACTAAAGCAAAACATAAAAAACATTAATTCGTATTCACATGAAAAAAATCTTATTGATACTTTTAATGATTTTAAATTTTAGTATCACATCAAGTGCTTCCAACGAATCTAACGACAGCGATAAGACAGCTTTGTTGATGGTGCATTTCGGCACGACTTTTGACGACACCAGGGCTGCCACTATTGATGCGATAAATGAAAAAGCCAAGGATGAATTTCCGGAGATGAAAGTTGTAGAGGCATATACCTCCAGGATAATAATTTCACGTCTTGCAAAACGAGGAATCGTAAAGCCTACACCACGAGAGGCACTTCTCAAATTGGCTGCCGAAGGCTATACCCATGTGTTTATACAAAGCACTAATGTGATCGACGGGATAGAGGCAGAATCTTTGCGTAATGAAGCCGACTATATGGTTCCTTTTTTCAAGGATCTGAGAATCGGTCGTCCGCTGCTTTATTCTACAGAAGACTGTCTGAATGTAGAAAAAATTTTGGCTGAGCGCTATTCATCGTCAAAAGGAAAAAATTCAGCTGTGGTATTGATCGGTCATGGCACAGAAACTCCCGCTAATGCAATTTATTCACAAATGGATTATATGTTCGGCGCTGAAGGGAATCACGATTTTCATGTTGCAACAGTCGAGGGTTATCCAACATTTGGAACCACTCTTGCTAAATTGAGATCTTCAAAAGTCAAGAATGTGACATTGGTTCCCTTTATGTTTGTTGCAGGAGATCATGCAAGAAATGATATAGCCGGGGATTGGAAAGAAGATCTGGAAAAGGAAGGTTTTAAAGTTTCAGTCATTATTGAAGGACTTGGACAGATTCCGGCTATACAGGATATATACATTCAGCATATCAAGGATGGTCTTAAGGAGCGTCCTTTAACCCCTGTTGAGCGTAAAGCCGCCTTTATAAAGGAGAATCTTTAATTTATCCAAAGTAACAGAATGTGTCGAGAAAACAGTTGTAATTAATTGCCGGTGCCTGCCTGATTGTGGCATGTATTGGGGCATACGTTTATGACAGATGGTTTTCATCCACCAAAATCCTTGTTGTCGATCCTCTTCTGGCAAAGGAAGCGGAAATATCTATGATGATCTATATGACGTATACATAGAGGATTGTCATAAGCTTGTGATAAAGGAATATTTTGATAAGACCAATCCTGCGGCATTTCAAGAGAATGGATTGATGGTTCCTGTCATTATTCCATTATTGTTTTTTCTTTTGAAGTCTTTGATAGATATTATAGGATTTTTCGGTGAATATTCTCAGCAGCTTTACGTTCAACGTAAAACGACAGATATCATGGTAAAAAAACCGGGCACAGACCAAATGGGGATCATTACAAAGGAGGGTAACAAGATAAATATATTCCCTCTGAGAATTACAGACATTCTTCCTGCAGCAAAGGTCATCGTGTAGGGAGTGCATGTCAACATGAAAATGGTGAAATAATTTATATTCCGGAATAAAATTAAAAATATGAAATTATCAAGATTTGTTTTAACATTCACTGGTGCTCTGCTCTTGTGTTCATGCGGAGGTAGACACACTGCCGGACAACATGCCGACAACGAGGTTGTCGCTATGGATTCGGTATCGATGATAGCCCCAGTATATGCACAAGGTTTTAAGGTGAAGTATCTTGACGATATGATTCTTCTTGACATCAATGATCCTGAGAATCGGGAGGCAGAACGATTTCATTTCGCGCTGACCGAAAAAGATTACTCAGGAGAGATTCCGGAAGGTTACAGCCGCCTTAACATACCGGTGGAATCGGCAATATGTATGACTTCGCTTCAGCTATCGAATTTCCTTAAACTTGGGATTCCGGAAAAAGTTGTCGGCATTACAAGTACACGCCATCTTCCCAACGGACAGATGAAACGTCAGCTTAAAGAAGGCGCAACACATAAAATTGGAATTGA
>JAIDJJ010000285.1 GCA_029052265.1 Muribaculaceae bacterium | reverse complement strand
ACCGGCTTTGGCAGACAGATTCAAAATCCGGATAAAGAATAAACGTGGAGGAAAAATATCAAGGACAGTCAGCCATTTCCTTAACCGGGTATATGGAAAATATATATGTTTTGCACTCAGATGGAGATGGGCTTTTTTCATCATAATGCTCGGAGCGATGGGATGGACGGGCTATCTCTTCTTCTCGAAGGTGAGGGAAGGGGTGTATTTCAACCGCGATCAGGGAGAGCGAATGCTTTATGTGAACGCGTCTCTTCCAAACGGTTCAACATTGCAACAGATGGATGCGCTGATCCGCAAGATGGAGACATATCTTGCAGCCTATGACGGAATCCGACAGTTCCAGACCAATATTTATAATGGCAGACAAGGTTCAATCACAATCCGCTTTACAAAAGAGGCAGCTGCGGGAGGATTCCCTTACCGTCTTAAATCTGACATAGTTTCCAAAGCCCTCACCCTTGGAGGAGGAAGCTGGAGTGTATATGGTCTTGAAGACAACGGGTTTAATAATGATGTCAGAGAGTCAGCCGGAAATATGCGCGTGAAGCTTCTAGGATTTAATTATGATGAACTCAATCAGTACGCCGGCATATTGCGCGACACCCTGTTGTCTCACCGCCGGATAAAAGAGGTGGAGATGAAATCAGATTTTTCTTATTGGAAAGATGATTACACGGAGTTCTCACTGACTGCCGACAGGGAGGCACTTGCCAAAGAGGGTTTGACCATCAATGAATTCTATGCAGCTCTCGCCCCTGTGTTCGGCAGGGATATGGAGAGTGTGTATATTCAAGCCGGAGGATATATGGAGCCAGTGAAGCTATCGTCGCTGCAAAGCCGCAGTTACGATGTGTGGGGATTGTTGAATATGCCGGTCACTGTCAACGGTAAAAGTTTCAAACTCTCGGAACTCGCGCAATTCAACAAAGGGAATGTTCCTCAAGATATAGTCAAAGAGAATCAGTCATATCGTCTGTGTATGCAGTATGATTATATCGGTTCGTATGAACAAGGGAAAAAAATGCTTGACCGTACATTGGAAAAGTTTTCCGGGATTCTCCCGGCTGGGTATTCTGTATCGAAAGATGAGAATACATGGTCGTGGGGAGAAAAAGATTTCAGTCGGTATTGGCTGTTGGCGATTGTCGCGCTCATTATCTTTTTCCTTTCAGCCATATTGTTTAATTCCCTCATGATGCCGTTTGCAATAATAGCGATCATTCCGATGTCGTATGTGGGTATTTTCTTGACCTTCTGGTTGTTCGACCTAAAGTTTGATCAGGGTGGCTTTGCGTCGTTTATATTGTTGAGTGGAATCACTGTCAATGCGGCGATATACATTATAAATGAATTTGATAATATAAGGTCACACTTCGCAGTCAGTCATGTTGCCGCAAGTGGGGCGACGGGGAGTGCCCGACTTAACCGCCGACTGTATATGCAGGCATTCCGGGTAAAGATAATGCCTGTAATAATGACAGTCATATCCACTGTGCTTGGATTTATCCCATTTCTTGTCGGAACCTCTAAGGAAAGTTTCTGGTATCCGTTGGCAGCCGGTACCATAGGTGGTCTTGTGTTTTCAATAGTGGCGATAGTTGGCTACCTCCCCATGTTGGTCCTTAAACCCGAGCGTAGAAATAGGGATGAAAGAAGATCAAAAATACGGTTGCGTCTCAGGAAACGAAAATAGAATCCGTCCATTTTTTTATGAAGTGTGGACAGACTGCGCAAATGTGTCAACGAACGGAGTCTGTGTCTGTTGGAAAGCCAAGGA
>JAIDJJ010000284.1 GCA_029052265.1 Muribaculaceae bacterium | reverse complement strand
ATATAAGCCTTCTGACTGAGTTCTGCGGCAAGATGCACAAGGTCTATTTCACTAAGAATGTCGTAGATGGCTTCCGCGCCCATCTTTGCCACAAACTTGTTGGGATCATCGTCAGGAAGGAACCTGTTCTCCTCCGGAAGAGCATCCATTATATCAAGATATTCTTCCTCGGTGAGAAGATCAAGTTTTTCTCTGCCCGAAGGACCCGGATTTATCACGACATAACGCTCGTAGTAAACCACGGCATCGAGTTTCTTCGAGGGCAGACCGAGCAGATAGCCAATCTTGTTGGGGAGTGACCGGAAATACCAGATATGCGCTACCGGAACCACGAGCTCGATATGCCCCATCCTTTCGCGACGCACTTTCTTTTCTGTCACTTCCACACCGCAATGGTTGCAGACAATACCTTTGTAACGGATTCTCTTGTATTTTCCGCAATGGCATTCGTAGTCTTTTACCGGACCGAAAATCTTTTCACAGAAAAGACCGTCACGCTCCGGCTTATAGGTGCGGTAGTTGATTGTCTCAGGCTTCAGCACTTCCCCGCTGCTCTTCGCCTTGATCTCCTCCGGAGAGGCGAGACCAATAGTGATTCTCGAGAAATTGCTTTTGATCTTGTTGTCTTTCTTTAAAGCCATATTATTGTTTGTCTCCTTCTTGATTTCTGAATTATTCCAAGGTGATGCTCAGACCCAGACCGCGCAACTCGTGAAGAAGCACGTTGAGTGATTCGGGTATACCCGGATTAGGCATCGGATCTCCTTTGACAATAGCCTCATAGGCTTTGCTTCGTCCCATCACGTCATCACTCTTGATAGTGAGGATCTCCTGAAGTATGTGAGCGGCGCCGAATGCTTCAAGCGCCCATACCTCCATCTCTCCGAAACGCTGTCCACCGAACTGAGCCTTACCGCCGAGAGGCTGCTGAGTGATGAGTGAGTATGGTCCGATAGAACGTGCATGCATCTTGTCTTCAACCATGTGACCGAGCTTAAGCATGTAGATCACGCCGACTGTCGCAGGCTGGTCGAAACGGTCGCCGGTGCCACCGTCATAAAGATAGGTCTTGCCATATCTTGGAATACCCGCCTTATCTGTCCATTCGTTCAGATCGTCAAGGCTTGCACCGTCGAAAATCGGGGTGGCGAACTTCTCTCCAAGTTCGCGTCCTGCCCAACCGAGTACTGTCTCGAATATCTGACCGAGGTTCATACGCGAAGGCACACCCAGAGGGTTAAGCACGATATCAACGGGGGTTCCGTCTTCAAGGAATGGCATATCCTCCTGACGCACCACTCTCGACACGATACCCTTGTTACCGTGACGTCCCGCCATCTTGTCGCCGACACCGATCTTACGCTTCTTGGCGATATAGACCTTTGCCATCTGCATGATGCCGGAAGGAAGCTCATCGCCTATAGTGATGTCGAATTTCTTGCGGCGCAGCTCGCTGTCTATCTCCTTAGACTTACGCAGGTAATTGGTGATAAGAGCCATCACCATTTTATTGATACGTGCATCATCGGTCCAGTTTCCGAGGTTGACAGTCTCATAATCGATATTGCCGAAGGTCTGGTCTGCGAAACGTGCGCCGGTAGGAATGATATCCACACCTATGAAATCTTTGACACCCGCCGAAACCTTCCCTTTGAGAAGCGCCTGAAGCTTGCCTACAAGAATTTCTTTCAATTCCGTCTGCTTGTCTTCATATTCCTCGTCAAGTTTCGGCAACTGTGCGTTGGCACTCTTCTTGTTTTTGCTCTTGAGAGCACGTGAGAACAGATTTGTGCCGATCACCACGCCCTTGAGTGAGGGGGACGCCTTAAGTGAAGCGTCTTTCACATCGCCGGCCTTGTCACCGAATATAGCACGAAGAAGCTTTTCCTCAGGCGTGGGATCGCTCTCCCCTTTCGGAGTGATCTTACCGATCATAATATCTCCGGGAACCACATGCGCTCCGACACGTATAATGCCGCGCTCATCAAGATCCTTGGTTGCATCCTCACTGACATTCGGTATGTCGCTGGTAAGCTCCTCCATGCCGCGCTTTGTCTCACGGACTTCGAGTGTGTATTCATCGACATGAACAGAAGTCAGGATATCCTCGCGCACCATACGCTCGTTAAGCACAATGGCATCCTCATAATTGTATCCCTTCCATGGCATGAACGCCACTTTAAGGTTGCGTCCGAGAGCGAGCTCACCCTTTTCTGTAGAATATCCTTCGGTAAGGATGTCGCCCTTTTCAACTCTCTGACCTACCTCGCAGATAGGACGCAGGTCGATGGTGGTACCCTGGTTCGTACGACGGAACTTGGGTATCTTATATTCCTTTGTGGCGGGCTCGAACTCTACGAAAGCCTCGTCATCTGTACGGTCATATTTTATCCGGATCACAGTTGCGTCGACATATTCTATCACACCGGCGCCTTCAGCCATGATCTGAGTGCGGGAATCGCGTATAAGCTGACCCTCTATACCGGTGCCGACAATCGGAGCCTCGCTTCTGAGAAGCGGCACTGCCTGACGCATCATGTTTGATCCCATGAGGGCACGGTTAGCGTCGTCATGTTCAAGGAAGGGGATCAGTGATGCAGCAATAGACGCTATCTGAATCGGCGCAACGTCCATGAGATTCACCTGTTCGGGAGCGACTATCGGGAAATCCGCTTCCAGACGCGCCTTGACACGGTTGTTGATGAATGTACCGTCATCATTAAGAGGTGCGTTCCCTTGCGCGATCATCTTACCCTCCTCTATCTCTGCGGTCATGTAGACCACTTCATCGTTGTTGATATTTACCTTACCACCTTCAACGACACGATATGGAGTCTCGATAAACCCGAGATTATTGATCTTCGCATAAACACAAAGAGACGAAATCAGACCGATGTTCGGACCTTCCGGAGTCTCGATAGGGCAAAGACGACCATAATGGGTATAGTGTACGTCTCGCACCTCGAAGCCGGCACGTTCACGGGAAAGACCGCCGGGACCTAACGCCGACATACGCCTCTTGTGAGTGATCTCAGCAAGGGGGTTGGTCTGGTCCATGAATTGGGAAAGCGCATTCGTTCCGAAGAAAGTGTTGATTACGGAAGAAATTGTCTTCGCGTTGATAAGATCTATCGGTTTGAACACTTCGTTGTCCCTGACGTTCATTCTCTCGCGGATGGTGCGCGACATACGGGCAAGACCCACACCGAACTGGTTGTAAAGCTGCTCTCCGACAGTACGCACCCTACGGTTGCTCAAGTGGTCGATATCGTCTACATCACTCTTTGAGTTGATAAGCTCGATAAGATACTTGATGATGGCGATGATATCCTCGCGGGTAAGCACCTTCACATTGTCAGGTGTGTCGAGACAAAGTTTCTTATTGATACGGAAACGTCCCACCTCGCCGAGATCATACCTCTTTTCCGAGAAGAAAAGATTCTGGATAACCTCGCGTGCAGACGCATCGTCCGGTGGCTCCGCGTTGCGCAGCTGCCGGTAAATATATTGTATAGCCTCCTTCTCTGAATTGGAGGTGTCTTTCTGGAGTGTATTGAAAATAATGCTGTAATCTACCGCGCTGACATTCTCCTTTTCAAGAAGCACGGTTTTCGCACCACTTTCGATTATGGCATCAATATTGTCTTCAGAGAGCTCAGTGCCACGGTCTACAACAACGTCGTTGCGCTCTATCGACACAACTTCACCGGTAGCGCTGTCGCAATAATCCTCAAGCCAGCTCTTGACAATACGGCCTGCGAGCTTTCTGCCCACGGCTGCCTTCAGATTCTGTTTGGTGACCTTAATTTCTTCGGCAAGATCAAATATCTGAATGATATCCTTATCGCTTTCAAGCCCAATCGCACGCAGAAGTGTGGTCACCGGAAGTTTCTTCTTACGGTCGATGTAGGCATACATGACGTTGTTGATGTCAGTAGCGAATTCAATCCAGCTGCCTCTGAAAGGTATGATACGCGCTGAATAGAGCTTCGTGCCATTGGCATGAGTGCTCTGACCGAAAAACACACCGGGGGAACGGTGAAGCTGGGATACGACAACACGCTCCGCGCCATTTATCACGAAGGTGCCCTGCTCGGTCATATAAGGGATAGGACCGAGATAAACATCCTGAATGGTTGTGTCGAAGTCCTCATGGTCCGGATCCGTGCAATAAAGCTTCAGCTTGGCTTTCAATGGCACGCTGTAGGTTAGCCCCCGTTCAAGACATTCGTCAATCGAGTAGCGTGGAGGATCGATATAATAATCGAGGAACTCCAATACGAAATTGTTGCGAGTGTCGGCAATTGGGAAATTCTCCGCAAACACCTTGTAAAGCCCCTGGTTCTTTCTATCCTCCGGGGGAACGTCGAGCTGAAGGAAAACTTTAAACGACTTCAGCTGAACCTCCAGAAAGTCAGGA
>JAIDJJ010000283.1 GCA_029052265.1 Muribaculaceae bacterium | reverse complement strand
CTATATAGCCATCTGAATACAAATGGCTTATTCTTGCATCAAAGCTCCAATTGCCGCCAATGAGTCCGGATCCTACACGTATGGTTTCCCGGCTGGAATTATATGCCCCATATGCTGCCGACAATTCTGCGTAAGCATTTTCCGAAGGAGCATCTGTCACCATATTGACACTTGCCCCGAATGCTCCGGCACCGTTTGTTGATGTGCCGGCGCCACGTTGCACCTGTACATCCCGCAGGGAAGATGCAAGATCAGGCATATTCACCCAATAGACATTGTGACTTTCAGGATTATTGATCGGGATACCATTGGCTGTGACATTTATTCGCGACCCGTCTGTGCCTCTTATTCGCATTGATGTATAGCCGATACCTGTTCCGGCATCAGACGTAACCGTGACTGAGGGGGTGAGCTGCAACAGATATGTCATATCCCGCCCGTCGTTTGACTTTAGCAACTCTTCTTTCGAAACATTTGTAAAGGCTACAGGAGTTTTTGCTGTCGCCCGGTTAGCCACCACTTCTATCTCTTCAAGCAAGGAAACAATGGAATCCGTACTCTCTTTTGAAACAGTCTGTGCATCCGCACAAAGGCATACCTGCCCTATGATGCAGGCAGTTGCCGGAAGAATAATCTTCTTCATAACTTTTCTCTACGCCGGTATTACCCGGATCAGGTTCAAAGGGTATGATCTCAGCCCGGCTCCCTCCATGACTCATATACAGGATTGTGCATATCTTCATATGGCAGTAACAATCGGACACCCCTAATTATGTAAATAATCTCTGTGAAACGTCGTTGCCCATTTTTTATCAGAAGTTTTCCAATTTCGGAACAGGGGAATAACCTCCGCTTATATTTGAATTAAATGGATGAAAATATAAGCAAAATCCCATAATTCCTCTTAGAAACTGTTTAAATTTATTTGTCGAAGGAATTGAGAAGATTTGTCGAGCAGATTTTTGATATTTATGATGGAGTTATGGGGTTCCATAATGACTGAATAAATATCATAAAGATG
>JAIDJJ010000282.1 GCA_029052265.1 Muribaculaceae bacterium | reverse complement strand
AACTTATGAATGCCGCTCAGGGTATCGACTTCCGCCGTCCTTTAAAATCTTCCCCCCAAATTGAAAAGGTTATGGAAGCATACCGGAAAGAGGTGCCTTTCGTGGAAGACGATGTCGTGATGAACGATTACATCCGCTTGTCTCAGCAGTTCCTTGAAAACTACGAAATCAATCTCGACTGAAAAAGAAACTAAACCATACCCGGTTACATATTACATCTACCCTATCATCGGCTGCAACTCAAACGTGTTGTAGCCGATGATGCATTATGTCGGCTTCACTCCGGGATTAAAGCCTGTTCTTCTTAATAGAAATTTTCATGATAAATGTGAAAATGGTAAATTTTGTTATTAAAACGACATATTTTGACGCTTTTATATTATAATTTTGCCACATGAAACAAAATATGGGACGGTTAATCCGCTACATACTTATAATTCATAAGCTGTCGGGAAATAGAAAATATATCCCGGGAGACGAACTGATTTCATATCTCAATCTTCAGATGGAGCTTCGGGGCTATGAGATCGGTATGAGCCTGCGCACCCTCCAGAGAGATCTAAAGGATATCGCAGATATGTTTGATGTCGAAATCAGGAATTATCGGGGATACGGATATTATATAGCCTATAGACCGGAAGATACAGATATAAGATACCGGGAACTTCTTATGAACTTTGATCTACTTACATCTATGAATCAAAACAGTCAGTCTGTCGGCTTCATCATACCGGAACATCATCGGCAGAAAGGCAGTGACAGTATCCCGGCTTTGATAAGTGCGATAAAAAGGCAGAAATATGTCGAGTTTGATTACATCCTTGTAAGGAAAGGCGACAAGCTGATCTCCAGGAAAGTCAAGCCGTATTTTCTTAAAGAATCACTTGGGCTGTGGTATCTTCTCGCTCTTGACGAACATGACTCACTCAAGGCATATGGCATCGACAGGATGCGGAATATCAATGTGGTTGACAAGACATTCAAACGGAGTGACTCCATTGGTCCGGATAATCTTTTCAAACACAGCTATGGCATATGGGATGACCCGTCTATGCCTGTTGAGGAAATTGAGCTTTCATATTCCCCGTTAGATGGAAAATTCTTGAAAACAACCCCTTTGCATAGCTCTCAAAAGGTACTCGTTGACAATGATACCGAGTTTAGGATAAGTCTGCAGCTAAAGATTACCAATGATTTTGTCATGGCTCTTCTGTCAAGAAGCGCATCCCTTACGGTGATAAGACCTTTGTCACTGCGTGAAAGAGTCAGAGAGATCTACAAGAACGCTATTGAAAGGAACAACTAAAACAAATATAAAAGATGACAACAGAAATCGAAAACTACAAAAATGATGGTTTTGCCGGGTTTATTCCGGTCGCGGAACTTCGTGGCAACACAAAGGTGATTCCTGAAAGCGGTGGCGTGTATATCGTGGTTCGCGAAAGCGACACGACACCCGAGTTTCTTAGTGAAGGAACCGGTGGATTTTTCAAAGGAAAAAATCCTAACGTAAGCATCAAGGAACTTGAGGATGCCTATGTCGCTGACAGCAAGGTCATGTATATCGGCAAAGCGACAAGTCTTAAAAAACGTATAGGTCAGCTTCTTCGATTTGGCGCCGGCTCCGCCATTGGTCACTGGGGCGGTCGCTACCTTTGGCAGCTTGCCGATGCCGACAGTTTGCTTGTAGCATGGAAGCCCACTCCGGCAATCGAGCCGAGGGACGAGGAAAAGCAAATGCTTAATGAATTTGAGTCGCTCCACGGCAAGTTGCCTTTCGCCAATCTGTCAAAGTAATCTGGTCCAGACATCTTAGAGCTCGTTCCTTAAAATTTCGAGGCCGTAGGGGCGGCGATTTTGGTGCAGATTTTGAAAGTTGAAGAGGGCGC
>JAIDJJ010000281.1 GCA_029052265.1 Muribaculaceae bacterium | reverse complement strand
ATGAAACATATTATATATCTTAATGAAACGGGTCATAAAGTTGCAGAAAAGATAGCGGCGGAACTTAAAGACTATGAAATAACTCTGATAAACGATTTCAATGAAGACGTATTTCTCAATAGTCGAGCTTTGATTTTTGTCGGGGCTCTCGGAGTCTGCGTAAGAATGATCGCTCCATTTATCAACGACAAACATACAGATCCTGCCGTAGTATGTGTCGACAGTATCGGACGTAATGTCATAGCCGTTCTTTCCGGTCATGTCGGAGGCGCTAATGAGATCTGTAGCGAAGTCGCCCATATCTTGGGTGCCAATCCGGTGATAACCACGCAGAGTGACAACACCGGTTATTGGGCACTCGACACTCTTTCAAAACGTTTTGGCTGGATCTGTGATGCAGAACACGCGACAATGAACAGAGCGATCGCCACATTGGTGAATGGCGATCAAGTTGCCTTGTTGCTTGACATACGCGATAGTGGCTCTGATATGATGGAAGGGTCTCTTCCAAAAAATGTGAAGCTGATAAAAAATATTGAGGAAGCCGAGGATTGCAAAATGATAATTGCGGTCACTCCATATATTTACCATTCAGACCGCTTTATATTGTATTTCCGTCCGAGGGTTCTAAATTTGGGGATAGGTTGCAGACGCGATTGTGCTCCGGAGGGAGTGGCAGATTATATCGAGCAGACTTTAAAAGAGAATGATATCGCTCTTTCAGCAATCAAGACGGTTGCAACCATAGATATTAAAAAGGATGAAGCAGTAGTGGCAGATCTTGCAAAATGGAGAAACGTACAGTTTTGCAATATTTATACTCCGGATGAGCTCAAGGATATTCCGGTGCCTAATCCTTCTGAAAAAGTGCTGGAGGTAACCGGGGTTGCCGGAGTTGCTGAAAGCTGTGCATTAAAAGCATCTGATGGCGGTAAGCTTATTCTTGAAAAACAGAAGGCAAAATTATCGGAGGGAGCAGACTTTACTTTTGCTGTCTCGATTGAACGGGGAGCCTTGCGTGGCGGACACATCGAGATAGTTGGCGCTGGTCCGGGTGATCCGGATCTTGTGTCTGTGCGTGGACGGAAGTTTCTCGAACGTGCGGATCTTATTCTCTATGCCGGCAGTTTGGTGCCGAAAGAGCTGACGTTTTGTGCAAAACCGGGATGCACGGTGAAAAGTTCCGCTTCCATGAATCTTGAAGAGCAGTTTGAACTGATGAGGGAATTTTATGACAGGGAC
>JAIDJJ010000280.1 GCA_029052265.1 Muribaculaceae bacterium | reverse complement strand
GAATTTCACCCCATACCGTGTCAAAGTGGCAGAAGGGATAGTGATGTCAAACACTTCAATCTACGCTCACCTCGCCCTTATATATAACCGTCTTAACATTGAATCCTGATGAAGACTTTTGTGATTGAAAACAATTCAGCTGACAGGGACGATGAAAAACCCGCGTGGAGTTTTCTTCCAGATTCGGCATTATGTAATGCCGGAAAACCTTTTTTCATTCCTGAAAATTCCGGAAACATAGAGGTTTTCATAGCTCCTGTCATCAAAATAACGCGACTCGGGAAATCTATCGCACCCCGCTTCGCTTCAAGATATTACTCGCAGGCAGCACCCGCATTGCATTTTCGCGACGTATCAAAACGCATGAGTCTTTTAAGCAGGGGACTCCCCCTTGACATCGCTCAAGCGTTCGACAGATCGCTGATTATTGGCGATTTCCACGACAGCTCTCACTTATTTGGCAATGCGCCTTTAGAGCTTCTCAAAAACGGTATCAAGACAGCTGAATGGAACCATGACAGTATGCCGGTAAATATTGCATCACTTTTTCCTGAGATATCTGCATCAAACACATTAAAAATTGGAGATTATCTTATCCCGGCTCTTTCCAATGGCACTCCTGTCGCGATCGGAGACACTCTTGAATTAAGTCTTGACAGCGTAACCCTGTTGTCGGTACAAATAAAATAAAAACTGTTCAGATGAAAAATTTCCCGGACACATATCGCCTGATGGCTGGCGCACTCGCCATGATCAATGTCTTTCCTGTCGCCGCGAAAAACGACATCAAGGACAACGAATTCAATCCGGTAAACACCGGCGTAACTACACTTAGCATTACGCCGGATGCAAGAGGGTCAGGCATGGGAAACCTCGGGGCTGCAACGGATCCGGATGTTAATGCCCAATTCTGGAACCCGTCAAAGTATGCATTTGCCTATAGCAACGGAGGAGTCGCAATCTCCTATACACCCTGGCTGCGCAAAATTGTAAACGATATTTTTCTGGGAGACCTGACAGGATACTGGAAACTCGGAGAGGGCGACAACCAGGCGTTGAGCGCCTCATTCCGTTATTTCTCACTTGGTGAAGTGACAGTGGGTGGGAACGCATCCGGTGAGACTATACAGACCATCAATCCCTACGAGTTCGCGATTGACATGGGTTATTCCAGAAAGCTCTCGGAAAAATTTTCAATGGGTGTAGTGCTGCGGTATATACTCTCTGATCTTTCGTACGACGACTCTTATTCAGGAGAGACGAATACTGCAGCAAGCGCATTCTCTGCCGACATTTCCGGGTATTATGTATCCTACCCTATGGTAGGAAGAAACGAATGCCAGTTTTCATGGGGCTTCAATGTTTCAAACATAGGAACAAAGGTAAGCTACGATCACGGAGCCACCTACGCATATCTTCCTACCAACCTGCGGCTGGGGACACAATTCATGTTCCCGCTCGCCGACTACAACACCCTTGCCATCGGGCTCGATCTCAATAAGCTACTCGTGCCCACCATTCCCCGCAAGAAAGATTATGACATGGACTCTATCGAAGGGCAAATGGAATATGAAGAGGCAAAGGAAAAATGGGAGACAATGTCGCCAATCACAGGTATCTTCAAGAGTTTTTCCGACGCTCCCGGAGGATTAAGCGAAGAGCTCAAGGAGATAAACATCTCATTCGGAGGAGAATATTCCTACAACCAGCAGTTTTTTGCAAGAATGGGATATAACTATGAGAATGCATCGAAAGGAGGTAGAAGCTATTTCACTTTCGGCGCCGGCTTCGCGCTTAATGTAGTGCGGCTCGACGCTTCCTACATGCTCGCCACCGCCCAAAGCTCCCCTCTCGACCAGACTCTCAGATTCACACTTTCTTTCGATATGGACGGAATACAGGATCTTCTCGGGCGCCGCAGGCGATAAATGACAAGACAAATAATCTTAAATCACATTGCAATAATCTCAATTGAAATATGTTTAGAATCGGACAAGGATATGATGTGCACAGGCTCGTTGAAGACCGTGACCTTTGGATTTGCGGAATAAAACTTCCACACACCCACGGTCTTTTGGGTCATAGTGATGCGGATGTGGCGATACACGCACTCTGCGATGCAATTCTCGGGGCGCTTGCTTTACGCGATATTGGGTTTCATTTCCCGGATACTGACCCGAAATATAAAGGTGCAGACAGCAAATTGCTTTTGGCTGAAGTATGCAGGATGATACGTGGGAAAGGGTGGGAAATCGGGAATGTCGATATCACAATCATGGCTGAAGCCCCGAAATTCAAGCCTCATATCGATGAGATGCGTGAATGCCTTGCAAACGTCATGAACATCGAATGCGATCGTGTTTCTGTTAAAGCCACCACCACTGAAGGTCTTGGTTTTACCGGCAGACGCGAAGGAATCGCGGCAAATGCCATAGCTTTGCTGTATGAATCTTAATTCCAGACAACAGGCTGCCGTAGAGGCTACGGAGGGACGCGTGAGAGTGGTTGCCGGAGCAGGCTCCGGCAAGACTCGGGTGCTCGCTCACCGTTATGCTTTTCTTGTAAATGAATTAGGTATAAGCCCTGGAAATATCTTGTGTCTTACTTTTACAAACAAAGCGGCACAAGAAATGAAAAAGAGAATCTCATCTATGGTGGACCGCGGAAGTGTAAACGACTTCATCTGCACAATCCATAGTTTCTGCGCCAAATTTCTCCGCAAGGAAATATACCGGATCGGATACCCGAGAAATTTTACAATAATCGATGAAGAAGACGGGAAGGTTCTTGCCAGGCAGGCAATGCAGGAGTTTGGCATAGACCGTAGAAAAAACACTGCTGAAAGATTCCTGAAAAGCGTGGCGGCATTTAAAGGGTATGATCCGGTCAAATATATTCAGAAACACTTGCTCCCCTGCTCATCATCTGAAGCACCCGACGCCACCGTGCGATACCTCAGGCTCCAGCTGAAGCAATTCGCCCTTGATTATGATGACCTTCTCTATTTCACGCTTTATATCCTCGGTCATTATGAAGACGCCAGAAAAGAATGGACCGAGAAACTGAACTATGTTATGGTCGATGAAGTGCAAGACTGTACAGGCGATGACTGGAAACTTCTACACGCCGTGACAAGTCATCACGGAAATCTGTTTGTGGTAGGCGACCCGGATCAGGCAATATATGAATGGAGAGGCGCAAACCCTAAAATATTTGTTGATTTCAAGGCTAATACAGATATTATCCTGAATGAAAACTATCGGTCGACTCCCGACATTCTTGACGTGGCGAACCATATCATAGATCATAATCATAACCGCGTAAAAAAGGAGTTGTTCACTGTCAGGCTAAATGAAAGACAGGTGGTGCATGTTCACGCAAAATCTGAAAAGGAGGAAGCCGAAAAAATCGCCGCAAGGATAGAGGAAGGGATTAAGGAAAACATGCATTACGGTGATTTTGCAATCCTTTATAGAAGTTCGTTCCTTTCAAGACATATCGAACAGGCACTATTGAAACGGCATATCCCTTATTCCGTATGGGGCGGCGTAAGATTTTTCGAACGCAAAGAGATTAAAGATGTCTTATGTTACCTCAGAATCATTGCCGGGGACAACGACGATATATCTTTCCGGCGCATCATCAACCTTCCTTCAAGAAAATTTGGAGAAGCTTCTTTGAAGGCTCTCTCGACATTAGCTGACGCAGAAGGGGTGCCGCTTATGGTTGCCTTACGGAATCATATCGGCGACAGACAGTTTTCCAAACCGTCTTTACGAACGTTCCTCAATCTTATTGATTCGGCGCGAGAAATGTCGGCGGGGATACCGGTGTCCGAACTAACCGACCGGATCCTGAATGAAAGCGGGCTTGGCGACCTCTACCGCAATGACGAGGAAGAGGAACGGTTGGAAAACCTTACAGAACTCATCAACTCGATGAAAGAGTTTGAAGCCGGCAGGATTGATGAAGGTGACTCTGATCTTGTATCATATCTCCAGGAAATTGCGCTTTACACCAATGCCGACAAATCTACCGACGGAGAGAAGGTAAGGATGATGACAATCCACCAATCAAAAGGGCTGGAGTTCCCGGAAGTGTTTGTCGTGGGTATGACAGAAGGTATTTTCCCTAATCACAGATCAATACGTGAACGCCGTCAAGATGGCGAAGAAGAGGAACGCAGGCTTATGTATGTGGCGGTGACAAGGGCGGAAAGAATGTTGTGGCTATGCGAATCGGAAGGATATATGAATGAAAACGGCGCACTGAAATATCCATCCAGATTCCTTTCCGAAGAGCCGGAAGGGAGGCTTAAAATTGCTGTGAATCTTGATCCCTGCCTCAAATCAGGCACCATCGGGCTCGTGTCAATGCTCAACGAAGAGTTAGGTCAAGGTGCT
>JAIDJJ010000028.1 GCA_029052265.1 Muribaculaceae bacterium | reverse complement strand
ATCCCGGGGAGGAGGCAGGAGGATGGGGTCACGAGCCGCTTTCCGTCAGTGAGAATTATATTGGTGTAGGTTGTATCGCATGGTTTGCCGGAGATACTGATGAGTACTTCATCACAACCGTCGCGTAGGTCATGCAACCGGTTGAGTGTGGTGCGGTCTGCGTATTTGAGATGGTAGTCGGTTGCCGGAGACGCCTCAATGATGCGGAGGGAGTGTACCGGGCGACGAGAGTAAGGGATAAACTCCCATTGCATTTCATCGCGGGAGTAAATGATGCGTAGTTTTACTTCACCAATGCTGTATTTATCAGGGATGGGAATAGTGGTGGGAGAGGGGTGGTGGAAGGAGCCGAAGGTCTCACGGCATGTCGCTTCCATGCGTTGATGATGGAGATGGGGAAGCATTATCATTCCGTTGCTGACGCGTATTGTCTCTATGAATTGTGTGGATCCCGGCAGAATATGTGTCATCGTGTGAGATAAATTTTCTGGATAAGTTCATTGTATTCGCTTTCGCAGTCACTGTTGACAGTGATGCCACCGCCACTGTGGAATCTGATTGATCCGTCGTTGTGTCGCTGGAGACAGCGGATCATTACGGCGCTGTCGAGAGAGTGTCCGTCGAAGTATCCGAATACACCGGTGTACCATCCCCGTGGTTCCACCTCTGCCTTGGATATGATGCGCAGTGTTGCTTCTTTCGGAGCCCCGGAGATTGATCCTGCCGGAAGCATGGAGAAAATAATCTCACCCAAGCGGTTCTCCCATCCATTTGGCAGCGTCCCTTCGATTTCCGAACTGGTCTGGAAAATGTCTCCCCGGCGTGTGGAAACTCGGTCGAAGTAACGGAAGCGGTTTACTTTCACATTTTCTGCAACAATGCCGAGATCATTTCGCAAGAGATCAACAATAGTGTAATGTTCTGCCAATTCTTTAGGATCGTTTTCCAGCCGTTGCCTTGCATCAGGCATTCCGGCGTTGATGGTGCCTTTCATGGGATAGGCGGTAATGGTCCCGTAGTGCGATATCCTGACGAACGTCTCGGGAGAGAAGCATACAAATTCGTCGGGAATAAGGAGGCGGTAAGGAGCGGAGGATGCGTGGAATATATCTTCAAGCGGGGATGCCTCTACTATTGTTGACCGGGTGAGGTTGGTTAGAAAGCTGTCTCCCCGGATCAGACCTTCCATAACGACATTGAATGAGCGTGAGTATTCTTCTGCCGAAGGAGCCTGCAGGATGGTTATGCCAGGCGTGGGATATCTGTTGAGGTGATTATCCGGATGAAGTATGTTTGAGCTGGAACCAATACTCCAGAGCACTTCCTTGGAGTGGAGGGGATCAGGCAGGAATATGGCGCGTTCCATCGCGTAATCTATCGCGAAAAGAAAAGGGGTACGGTCCGCACCGGCATTGTTCATAAGAACACGCAAAGAGTAGGAATCACAGAACATTTTATTTGAAATTATGAGGTCTGATGAGAATGTAAAGTTAATTAATTCTCATGTAAATCCAATAATACATATTTCCTGTCTTCGAACCCGAAAGAAAAAGAGAAGGTTATGCCAAAAGCAACCATACACTATACATGCAGGTAAAATCCTTGGCAGATAATGGGGAAAGTGTTAAATTTGCTGTATGAAGATACTTTTGGTCGATAATCAAGATTCATTTGTTTATAATGTGGTCGGACTTCTGTGTAAGTGCGGACTGGAGCGAAATGATGTTGACGTGATGCGGTGTGACTCTATCCGGTATGACCGTCTTGACGGTTACTCAGGGGTGATTCTTTCACCCGGTCCCGGTATCCCGGAAGAGTCCGCAGGACTGATGCGTATCATAGCCGAGACGGTTGACCGTATGCCGGTGCTTGGAATCTGCCTTGGGCATCAGGCTTTGGCGCAGTATTTTGGATCCGGGCTCCGTCATCGGGTGAATCCGCTTCATGGACATTTTTCCCGCTTGCTGATTCAAAGTCCGGACGATCCGTTATTACAGGGTATCCGCGAATCCGGACTTATGCGTATAGGGCGTTACCATAGTTGGGAGGTAGCGCAGGAAGAAGTGAAGCAGCCACTTAAAGTGACTTCAGTGGCGGAAGATGACGGAGCCGTGATGTCGGTAAGGCATATTGAAAGACCGGTATTTGGCGTGCAGTTCCATCCGGAAAGTATAATCACAGAATGCGGAGAGATTCTGATGCGTAACTTTCTAAGGATATGCCGACCTGAGCAATAGCTATATACCGGCTATATGTTATCCAATTTTAGTCATGTGATAGCCGAGGGCATTCAGTTCTATTGCTATGCCCATTGTGTAGAGGGCATGAAGAGCTGAAATGTAAGCCAGGGATGCATCTTTTGTTCCGGGTTCGATACCTGAATGTTGGATTGCGCTGAGTGTGCGTGCCGCGCATTCTCCGACAATAGCTCCCATTTTCTTAGACTCCTCTTTGTCAAGACCCAATATTTCTTCAAGAATATAGTCATCCATATTGTCATACCCTTTTGCATCGCGAAAACTTTGGTATAGACGTTCTCCCGATTCTGAAGAATATTTTTCCCACTCTACGTCCCATAATTTAGCAAGCCCCATCCCTACAAACATTATCCATCCGAGAGAAGATACAGGATAATCCTGAAATTCTCTTACACCATCGGGAAGATAAGCTCTGACCACCGGTTTCCATAACTCTTCAAGGTCGGGACATTCCGGCAATTTCTCGTCCACAAGTTTCTCGCTTAGCAGATATTTGTGAAGGTCATCTATCATTTTTTTCTCAAAATCCATGATTTGAAAATTTAAATTCAAAGAATTTGTTTATATTATCAGGTTTTCAGATATTTGGGTATATCGCCGAGGAGGTCATCCGCCGCAAAAAAGGGTATGGCTGACCTACCGTCTGAACGGCTTCAATTATTCAACGTTACAAATGGCATCAAAGTTATGCAAAGCTTAGAATTTTTAAGAAACATACTTCATTACAGATGGTTTGTCCGGTTTCTTTCCAATTTTATTGCTGTCCTGGAGGAAATGAACCTAAGCCACAGCCGTGTTTTAGACCCCTTCCCACAAAAAATGTTAGTACAACCGTCCGCGATAGCAGGTAAGCGATAAAAAGATAGCCGTCCAGAGTTTGGGCGGCTATTTTTGTGATGGTTTCCAGCGGTCGGGAAGTAGGTCTCGGTATTTTTCTATTGGTGTGTTAGGAGGCCATGCGGCACATCGGTCGATGATGTCGCAGAAGTAGTCGAAGACGTTGACTCCACAGCGGTGGCAGGTAATGG
>JAIDJJ010000279.1 GCA_029052265.1 Muribaculaceae bacterium | reverse complement strand
GACAGGAACTGTTGCGGAGATAGAGCCCGCTCCGCAGATTACAAATGATGAAATTAAAACTTTGAAAAATTTCATGATACTTTTTTGAGTTAGTAGAGAATTTTGCAAAGTTAACCAAAATTCCCGGATAATGCGTTTTAAAACACTGTTTTTCCCGAACTTTTCCTTATCAAGCGGCTTCAATAATAATTTTCACAGCATAGTGGCTGTTGAAAATATGTAACCTTCAGGGAAATGGTGCTTCCCGGTCATATATCGAAGTTGTTGATGTATTTTGATAATTGACCGGCGACAAAGTGTGAACTGCTGTGCCGCCGGTCAATTGTAGATAACCTGCAATCTTTTTATTCTCTTTTTTACCTGTTTGCAATCGTTCAGATTTTAACCATGTCTATGGTTCCGGAGTCCGCCCCTGCGGAGAGATCGATTGTGATGCGGTATGTGGCACCTTCCTCAAGAGTGACTCCTGATGCGAGTTCGAAATTGCCGGGCATACTGATCAGGTTGGCTGCGTTTTCTGTGAGTGCAAGAGAGTTGTCTCCTGAAAATTCACCGCCCCATCCGTCCTGCATGAAGAATTTGAAACTCAGGTAATCCGTGCGGAAACGCACTCCTGTCCATGATCCGTTTTCAGGTCCCGCCTCGCCGGTGAATTGATAGACTTTAGGGGCGATCTGTGCCATACAGTATGCCGCTCCGGGATTCCAGCCGAACTGGGAGTCCATGCTCGGGGAACCGACTCCCCAGCCCATCAACCATACGGCTGCGCCGTTTTCAAAAGTGGCTTCCTCATTATCCCACATCATGAGGGCGCTGATTGTTTTGGCAGCCTTGTTTATCCTGATTTTATAATCACCGTCAATGACGTTGACCTTGAAGCTGTTTGAATCTTCGTCGAAAGTGAAATAATCAGGATCGGCATAATATTCGTCAAGCGATGAAAGTCCGTTGATATCAAGATTGTCTCCTTGTTTCAGAGCTGTTGTGCCTTCATAGAAGCTGTTGTCGGAGGTGGTCAGCCTGACACCGTTTACTGTCACTGCCTTTTCTTCGAAAGTCTGTTCCCCGGCATCGGTGACAGAGAGAACACCGGAAGAGATTCCTGCGGAAAGATCAACAGTGAATACATATACATGGTTTGTCTCAAGCGTTCTACCCTCGGCAAGATAGAGGTTGCCGTTGTCATGACCGTCTTCGCCGGTGCCCACTTTCACAACGTCGCTTGTAGAAGTCAGGGCGTCTCCTCCAAATTCGCCTCCCCATCCCATCTGATGGAAGAATTTGAAATTGATGGCATCAGTCGATACCGTCTGTCCCCCCACGAGGGTAAGCTGATACCTGTTGCCACCCAAATGAGCCATACAGAGGGCATTTTCAGTTGTCCAGCCCACTTCATTTGAGCCAACGGAGGGCTTGCCGACATTCGTGCCGATCACCCAGACTGCGCCTGATCCGTCGCTGCCGAGAGTTGCGGGGTCATTTCCGTTGAGCAGATATACGCGGAAATACTGTTTTTGAAGGTTGGCGATGACGCGGTATGAACCCGAGGCGGGAAGGAATGTCAGTGTGCCGTCGTCTTCTTTTTTGAAGAAATCAGGATCGATCCACCAGTCCGAATAGTTGGGGAATCCCGATGGGGCGATGGTTTGTCCCTGTGTAAGCTTCATGTCAGCCATGGCATGAGAATCGTCGGTCGATTCAAAGCGGGTGTCGTTAAACATAAGCTTAGTAAACGGACTGCCCTCAAATGTATACGTGTTGAAGGATACTGTATATTTGCCCGGGTTGGCATTTGAGAAAGGTATGGGCGATTCCCCTCCCACTGTTATGGCGTTGTTGGCATAACCGAAAGTCAGGGAATTTCCGTTTTCCCCATATTCGGGAGTCTTGATATACCCTTTCAGTTCCTGAGGCAGACGCTTGTTGAAAGAGTAGACATATTTTTCCTGCTTCTCCATAACATATTCAGTGCCGTCTTCAGCCACGAAAGTCAGGGAAGGGTAGTCGGGATGAGTCACCATCACCTCATATTCCAAAGCATTTTTAGTGAAATTAATGTTCTGGAGGGTAAGGATTAGGGTGGCTCTTCCGTCAGGAATATTTGCAAGATAAGGCACATATATGGCGCCTTCATAGTCCTTGCCGTTCTCTTTTGTGCGGATCACGTCTTCGCTCACCAGCTCTTCTCCGAAATAGAGCTGAGCCTTGAGAGTGGACAACGGCACTTCTGTATCCGAAGCATTGATGGTGAATCTCAGGCTGTCGCCGAAACATGCGCTGCCAAGATCGGTTTTCACTCCCATCTGCGGGTTTCCCACTTTCCATTCATCATCGTTGCAGGAAGTCATTGAGGCGATTCCGGCGAGGGTGATCAATGCATATTTAATATATTTCATGATATCTTGATTGAGTGATCAGTTATTTGTTCCATGAATATGATACAGCGCTTCTTGAAGGCACTGTAGTGGTGAAATGGTGCGCACCGTCTTCTACGGTCACAGTGATTGCCATAGAGTTGTTGTTGCTCATCACGAGGGCATAAGATCCGTCGGTGTTCTTGAATGCCGAATACGTCAGCCCATTTGTCGTGAATCCCTTGGTCCCGATTCTGACGGCATCCGGTTTCACCACGCTGCTCATGTGGGCTATTATATAGTAATGAGAGTTCTTGGTCAGGGTGGTATAGTCTTTGTTGATGTCGACGGCGCCGAAACATGTGGAGCATCCACCCGGACGGTAGGGACCGCGGTCTTCGTCAAGCATGAGGTTCCAGACGATCACCCCCTTGCACCAGCGGTTGACAGTGCCGAGCGCCACCTGTTCCATGTCGTCAAGGAGACGGGCGTTGAGGTCTCTGCCGTTGTTCCACGTGCCGATTGAGGTCTCGGTGAACACAAGATCCATACCTGGAGCAGCGTTGCGTACCGCCACCAGTTCCTCCTTGTCACCGCCGTAATTGTGGTATGCCGCGCCGTCGAGATACTCGGCAGCTTCCTCGTCGGCATAGATGTTGACCGGATACCCTTTCTGGGATTCGATGTTGTCGTAGTTGTAATTATGGTCGAAAGCATAGACCTTGACATCGAGTCCGGCATTTTTAAGGGCGGGGCCGAGACCGTTTTTCACAAAATCGCGTTCCTCTTCCCAGCTCATGTAGCACGATGCGGAATTGCCACGGTTGAGAGGTTCGTTCTGAGGGGTGACAGAGAAAATATTGATTACGTTCTGTTTGAAAGACTGCACCCATTTCACGAAAT
>JAIDJJ010000278.1 GCA_029052265.1 Muribaculaceae bacterium | reverse complement strand
AATCAATTCGTTTGAACATAGTACCCATTAGTATTAGCTATTATTTCATACTTGCTACTTATATTTTTTAACTACTATGTATTGCATAGTACTAAATTTATTTATAACTTTGCACCGTCAATCAGAAAGGACAACTCTTCCGACTCCCGCTGATGACACCCTTTCACATCTCCGCTTCATCATCCTGATGAGGCTGCCAAAACAAAACATTCAAAAACATTCCATTCAACTCTATCTAAATTATGAAAACATCTTTATTGTTAACTTCAACGCTGATGCTCGCAAGCAGCTCTCCCCTTTTCGCTCAAGAAGTGGAACCCGATTCAATCGTCGGTTCTTACTACGACCTTGAAGACCTTGTAGTTGTGGCTGACAAACCGATAGTTCAGACAGATGGTGCGAAACTCACCTACAATCTTGAAGAAGATCCTTCCGCAAAAGGGAACACTCTCCTCGATGCCCTCAGAAAAGTGCCGATGGTCAGTGTCGACGGTGAAGACAAGATCCGTATTAACGGACAAGACAATTTCAAAATTTATGTCAACGGCAAGGAAGATCCTTCGCTCTCTGCAAATTATAAACAGATTTTCAAAGCTATGCCTGCCGATGCTGTCGTGAAAATTGAAGTCATCACAGAGCCGGGGGCAAAATATGATGCCGAGGGCACCGCCGGAATCCTAAACCTCGTCACGCTCACTAAAAACTCCACTGACGGCTATTCCGGTTCTGTCGAGGCAAGCTTCTCTAAAATGCAGACAGGAGGATCTGTGTATGGAAGAATGAAAAAAGGGAAACTCTCAATGAGTGCAAATGTGAATTATGCAAACAGCACACTCTTCCCGCAACATACCGACAACACCCCAACATCAATAAATTATGAATCGACAGATGCGAGGTATCAAACAAACACTTTAAAACAGAGAGTGAAGTATGACTATGCCGGAGGCGGAATCAATCTTTCTTACGACCTTACCGACAACGACCTCATCACTCTCAACGGAAACGTATATACCATGCACGCATTCCTCAAAGACAACAAATCCATCTTCTCCAGTTCCACCTACAACGACAAGCATGTACTGACAGGGAAAATGTCAAGATATGTTGACGCTGATCTGGTAAATACAGGAGTCACCGCAGGCACATCCTGGCAACATAATTTTAATGCTGACGGACATAAGACCATTCTTTCATATCTCTATAACCACGGCTACAATAAATTGGCTGCAGACTTCACTATGTTTGAATCTTATGGCAACATTTTGACAGACCCTTTTAAAAGAATGGACAATCGCGGCTTCAACAACGAGCACACACTGCAGTTTGACTACATAAATCCTTTAGGCAGCGACCGCTTCCTCCTCGAATCTGGCGCGAAAGCCGTGTGGAGACGTAATGACGCAAACTCTTACGAACTTATTGGCAAAGACGAGGCATCTGCTGTAGAATCTCCTGATGACCGTTCCGACCTGACCCAGATTCAAGATATTTATGCGGCATATGCATCATTGACCGGTAATTTCAACTCATTATCATTCAACGCCGGAATGCGCTATGAACACACCCGCATGGGTATTGATTTTCATGCCGGCGATAATCCCGACTTTATAAACCATCTCAATGACCTGGTCCCCAATGCTGCAATATCTTATATGTTCTCCCCGGCTTCCAATCTGCGTCTTACATATCAGATGAGAATTTCCCGTCCTTCTCTCAACCAGATCAATCCATTCAGGCAAAGCTATATCCCGAATTATGTGGAGACCGGAAATCCTGACCTGTCAAGCGAACGTGCCAACAAAATATCACTCACATATTCTAATTTCGGGAGAGTCTTAGGTGGCAATATCGGTTTGGAATATTCCACTATCGACAATGCGATCGCTCACAAATATTTAATGGAAGGTGACACCTTTTGCGAGACTTATGCAAACATCGGGCACAACCGGAGCCTTGCGTTTTTCGGATTCCTAAACTGGACAATCATTCCAAGAATGCAATTCTCTGTCAACACCCGTCTCACCCGACAGATGTTCTCTTCTCCGGAAGAAAACCTGAGCAATGCAGGCTGGAACCTCAAC
>JAIDJJ010000277.1 GCA_029052265.1 Muribaculaceae bacterium | reverse complement strand
GTATATTTTTATGCCATACCCTTTTAAACATATCGACCATGACACTAAGAAATTCAAAGTGACTTTTCTCAGTATGGTGACGCTCCAGATTTATTTTGACGGAGCCAAAGGGAACTATGACATGTTTCGTAATTTTATTTATAGTTACACAGGGCTGCAACTTTCTAAAGAACGTTACGAGATGATGGAAATGTCTTCCTTAAGACTTAAGGCATCTGACGGAGCTTTAACTATGAAGTTCGCCAAAGGTTTCGTTGAATTCTCTGTGAACGGCAATATATATACAAGTTTTGAATATAATTTTGGAAGTTTTATTAATGAGCTGAAAAAATATCTGAATGATATTAATGCCAACGCGGATTCAATTTCTATTGAAAAAATCAATCTGTGGTCGGTGGATAAAAATTCCATATATCAGGCGATAAATGCTATTTTCAGTAGGAATTTGCAGGAAATGATTCCTTTATCTGACCACTCTTTGATTGCAAAAGAATTTATTGATAATGACAATGTCCGGGATATCGATAATTCCAAGCTGCTAATTAAATATGGTTCTTTTAGCGAAGGCGAAAATCTAAATCTTATTTTAGACACTGTTTGCAGTTCTTGTCAATTGGTAATTCCAAGTAATTTACATCATGTTGCCACTAATTTAAACCAGCGGCTTTATGATGCTTACAATTGGTGTGTGACTGACAGTGTGATGGAGGCAATGAGAAAGGGACCATTATGATAGACTTTGCATTTGATGATATTAAAGAGGGCTACACGCAGGTGAAACACAAAGTTAAGGTCATGATTGCAGGCCTTTGTGTGGGGGCTTTTTTGATTATGCCAAACCTTCCATTGCCTAAGGAATACAAATTTCAAGAGTATTCTGATTCTCGTATCGAACAGTTGGAACGACAAAATCCTGTTGAGCTGAATGTATCTGTCTTGACTCTTGACGCCGAGCCTAATAAATGGTATGATATGATTGATGAGATCGCGGATTTGCCCGAAAATTGGGATGAGGATGGTGCAAAAGCCGTAGATGCCACTACAATTGATGATTGTAGGCAGATTATTAGGGCTGCAGATGGGTTACTTGATAATCTGTGTGATATTTCACCTACAGAGTTGGGATCGGTATGTATGCAATGGTATAATAAGGATAATAATAATTTGTTGAATGTCGAGGTGGCATGTCATACCATGGCTTATTATCTTGACCGTCCGGCACAAGAATTCATAAGTGTCAAATCACAGCATATTTCATCAGACTCTATTGATACCTTGATTCATTCAATAAAGCTTGTGTAATAAGAACCTGGAATGTTAAACATCTGCAACGATCCCATATCCGATCACGAGATTCTTGGACGCACTATAACCGGGCGATCTTATATTATGTATAGTGGTAAGAGTAAGGATTAATTGATGTTGCCTCGGGGAAGGGTAGG
>JAIDJJ010000276.1 GCA_029052265.1 Muribaculaceae bacterium | reverse complement strand
TTTTGTTGCTTCGATGAGTGCGGTCTTCTCGTGTTCTTTTGGGGTGTGGTGTATGTGTGTATGAGTGTGTATGTGTTTGTGTGTGTTTGAGAGATATTAAGATTGCGAATATAATTAAGGTGTAAATTAACATAATCTAATAAAAATTATAAAAAAAGAATCTGGCACCATAAAATTGTATGATGACAGATTCTTTTATTAAATATTAATATCTTTTAATCTTGAGTGAGATTTACAGCATAATAATATTTCTTTCCGCCCGGATAGATTCCGGTAATAAACATAACCTTATCACCATCTTCCGATTTCATGATCTGATTATATATCTGCTCCACATCATCAGGAGTGTTGACAGATCTGCCGTTGATATCCGTTATTACGAAACCTTCCTTTATTCCGGCATCGCGGAATGCTCCATTCTTGAGCCCTGCAACTTTTACTCCTGTTGATATACCGAGATTACGTTTCTGCACATCCGTGAGCTTCATGAAAGCACACCCGATCTCAGAGAAATCACCCTTCTTTGTGATAGAAGTACTGCCTTGTGTGTTGCGAAGAGTGGCAGTTTTCACCTCTTTTGTGTTGTTTCTATAGAAAGTGACTGTAATTTTTTCACCAGGTCTGAATTTACCAAGCTGCTCTACAAGTTGGGCAAAGTTATGAACTTCAACATCATTTATTGCTGTAATGACATCTCCTTTCTGTAGGCCAAGTTCTTTTGCTGTGCTACGGTCTGTCACAGCGTCCACAATAAGACCGGCTTTAACAGCTGTAACACCTTGGTCTTTCGCTATTTTGGCATCAAGTTCAGCCACAGTACAACCCAATACCGCCCGCTGTACCGTACCATATTGACGAAGATCTGTCATAACTTTCTTTACAATAGTAGAAGGTATTGCAAATGAGAATCCGGAATAACTTCCGGTATTGGAGTAAATAGCCGAGTTAACACCTATCAGCTCTCCTTTTAAATTTACGAGAGCACCTCCGGAATTGCCTGGATTTAGGGCGGCGTCAGTCTGTATATACGACTCCATACCCATTTTGCCGTTCCTTCCATTTTGTCCGAGGCTTCGTGCCTTGGCACTCACGATTCCAGCTGTAACTGTGGAATTAAAGCCGAAAGGATTACCAACGGCAAGAACCCATTCTCCTATTTTCAATTGTTCGCTATCTCCGAAAGTTATAGGAGATAGCTTTTCTGCATCAATTTTTATCAATGCGAGATCAGTAGCTTCATCTGTGCCGATTACACTGGCTTCATAAGTAGAATTGTCATTAAGGAGAACTTCAAGCTTGTCAGCTCCATCAATAACATGATTGTTGGTTACGATATAACCGTCCTCAGATATGATAACCCCTGATCCAAGACCACTCTGCACAGGTTCGTTACCTCGTTGCTGCTGGCGAGGTTGCTGCTGACGCTGCTGCGGTCCGAAGAAAAAATCAAACATCCCAAAAGGATCATATCCGCCACCTTGATTTGCATATGGGTTCTGACGCTGAGTCGTAAAACTTTTTATACACACAACTGCATTGACTGTTTTTTCAGCCGCTACAGTAAAATCGGTGTCGAACGATGCCGCACTTGACGTACGGATGAACTGAGGGGCACTGTTTTCTGCATGATTGTCGGCACATGCCGGCGAAACCAGGATTGCCAGGAGAGCTCCCATGGCTGGAATACTGTATCTCTTCATGTCTTTTAAATATGTAGGGTTGTTTTATGTATTGACTTATGGAAAACTATTGCGGGGTGGAAGTCCGCATGATTTCCGGTTACACTATTACAATGCAAAAATCTCACCATTATTACACTGACAGGGGCTGAAAACGGTTGTTTTAAGTTAATTTAATAAAATAAAAAATCATTCTATAAAATAATTAAATATTATTTGAGAAATATGAAATTTACACTAATTTTGCAACCTGCAAAATCTATTTATTAAAAAGATTATCATTAAGAATTTTTATTATGCCCCTGACTCCCAAATTTCTACATATGTCCAACAAAACGTTTGTCATTAATGTCATATGCTTGACACTGACATTCATAAGTATTGGATGTAAATCCTCACACAAGCAACACAGTCATAAAAAACCATCAATAGAAGTCATTAGCAAGCCCAAACACAATGTAAAAAACAATAGGGTAGTGGAAGAGGCATTAGGTTGGCTTGGGACACCTTATAAATATGGCGGACATGAAAAAAAGAAAGGGACTGACTGCTCCGGCATGGTTGTTCGTGTATTTGAAGATGTAAAAGGGAAAAAACTTCCTCGAAATTCGAAAAAACAAGCTGAATTTTGTAAAAAAATAAAATCAAAAGACGTAACAGCGGGAGACCTGGCTTTTTTCGCCACTGGAAAAAATAACAACGAAATTTCTCATGTAGGCAGAATGATTGACAAAAATCA
>JAIDJJ010000275.1 GCA_029052265.1 Muribaculaceae bacterium | reverse complement strand
CTTCTCTATTGTAACATAACAAAAGGCAAGAAAGAAACAGGATAGAAATTCTTCTCATAAAACCATTCAATCGTTTCATTGACAATTTTATTGTTGCATTAGTAAAGTTATGGATTAATAGTTAAAATTAGGATTAGGACTGACGATGTGTCCCGATGAGTTTCGAGGCACATTGCAAAACTGGGGAGCGTAGTGATACACCCCCCTTTTTTGTATCCTGACCATTCTACAAGCTGTTTTTCACCTCGAATCTGAAATCCGATTCCAAATCTTCTGTATGTAAAAGACTTTTTAATAATTGATTTGTTTTATTTACATATATATTGTAATTTTGAATTAAATATTTCCACACATCTCCCCTCCTGTTCAATTGCAGTTATGAAAGCATCCATATCCGAAATAGCTTCAACTCTGGGGCTAAACCTCTCTTCCGACATCCTGATCGATACATTGCTTACCGATTCCAGAAGTCTTACGCGTCCTGAATCCTCCCTGTTTTTCGCTATACGCACAAAAGGGGGTAATGACGGACATAAATACATGCGTGAGCTTTACGACAAAGGGGTGAAATGCTTTGTTGCCGAATACATCCCGGAAAACATGTATGACTGTAAGGACGCTGTCATCATGATTGTCGGCAATTCTGTTTCGGCACTCCGCGCCACTTCAGCTTTGCCAAGAACAAAAAAATGCGAACGCGTTGCAATCACAGGCAGCCGGGGAAAAACAACATTGAAAGAATGGATTTTCCAACTAATGGAGCCGTTTCGAGAAATAGCCCGTTCCCCACGCAGCTACAATTCCCAGATCGGGGTGCCTTTGTCAATGTGGGAGATAGAGAACACAACCTCGATTGCTATCATCGAAAGCGGCATTTCCTGTAAAAATGAAATGGACACTCTTGCCGAGTGCATCCGCCCACATACCGTAATATTCACAAATATCGGGACTCCTCATTCGGAAGGATTTGCTTCCTTAGAAGAGAAAGCTGCTGAAAAAGCAAAACTTGCTGCACCTGAAGAAGTGAGAAATATTATTTTCAATGCTGATTCAGAATTGCTGAAAAATGCACTTTCTCCATATATGGTAAACAAAAATGTGATCGGATGGTCAACGAAAGACAAATCGTCCCCACTATATATACAGCCTGACAAAATCGAAAAAAACGGTTTGAGGAGGATATGGTATGACTATAATGGAGAGAGGCATTCTTTCATTGCACCCCTCGTGAACGACAGTGATATCGAGAATGCTGCGGGCGCCCTCGCGTTTATGCTTTTACATGGATTATCACCCGACATTATTGCCGAACGATTCAAATCGCTCCACAAGATAGGCACAAGGCTTAATGTCAGCGAAGGTGTGAACGGATGCTCTGTGATTCTTGATTCTTATACCAGTGATTTCTCATCGCTCACCCCGGCTGTAAACTTTATGATGCGAAGGAAAATGCCAACCAGACATTCCACTCTCGTGATGAGCGATATCAGGCATGAGACATCTCCCGGAACAGACATTTACGATGCCATTGCTGCCACTGTGAAAGAATCATGCATAGACCGTTTTATCGGAGTAGGGAAAGAGATGGCAAAACACGCCGGGATATTTCCTGACGGCTCTATGTTTTTTAAAACCACCGAAGAATTGCTGGAATCCCTTTCCCCATATGATTTCATTTCTGAAATAATATTACTGAAAGGTGCCCCGGAATTTGGATTCGACCGTATCAACGAAATGCTGGAAGCACGAAAGCACGAGACTGTCCTGGAAGTGAATCTTGATGCCATCGTAAGGAATTACAACTATTTCCGCAGCCACCTTCCGTCAGAAACAGGAATTGTGGCTATGGTGAAAGCTTCAGGATACGGAGCCGGCAGTTACGAGATCGCCAAAACGATGCAAGACTGCGGCGCGGCATATCTCGCCGTAGCCGTATTGGATGAAGGTATTGACCTACGTAAAAACGGAATCACCATGCCGATAATGGTGATGAATCCCAAAGTCTTGAATTACCGCTCTATGTTCGCATATCAGCTTGAG
>JAIDJJ010000274.1 GCA_029052265.1 Muribaculaceae bacterium | reverse complement strand
TTCTTTCCATCTGTGGAATATCAATCAATGGCACAGTGTATTTTTGCAGCATATTGGGATTAGCTATGGCATATACTCTGCTTGCAATGTTTCATCATAAAATTACAAAATTTCTTGTCACTGTCGCATTTGCATTAATATCTGTGCTCTTCCTTTTTTCTGTAAATTATGTATTCGGAAACGTACTTGAACCTCATCAACAGACACGAATAAAAGTAGCGCTCGGTATTGAAGAGGATTTAAGAGGTGCCGGATACAACGTAAATCAATCCAAAATTGCAATCGGATCGGGAGGTATCGCCGGGAAAGGATTTCTAAACGGCACACAAACCAAACTGAAATATGTGCCCGAACAGCATACAGATTTTATATTCTGCACTATTGGTGAAGAGGAAGGGTTCATTGGATCAACAGCAGTGCTCGCCGTATTTCTTGCATTCATACTTCGCCTTATATATATTGCGGAAAGGCAACGGAATGCCTTCGGAAGGGTGTATGCCTATTGTGTGGTTTCTTTTTTGATATTTCATCTCTGTATAAATATCGGAATGGTAATCGGGCTATGCCCTGTGATTGGCATCCCGCTTCCATTCTTCAGCTACGGCGGATCTGCTCTATGGGGTTTCACTATTCTCCTGTTCATACTTTTGCGTATAGATGCAGCCAGGAAGGAAAGACGGGACTGACAAATAAATTAGATAAATTAATACCTTTTTCCAATAAAACAGTAGGTCTATCTGTTATATAAATAAACAGACTTTTTAATCTAAAAAGATATGGCAAACAAAAGAGAGTTTAAAAAATATGTTGAAGCCGTGGGCGCTTCGGCTTGTGAAGCCATGATGGCTACCTACTACAATGTGGAAGATGCAGACAAAGAGGCTATAATCAAATCAATGGAGCAATTGCTCGGAGCTGTAGGTGCAGCGCAAAGCAATGCAAATGTCACTTTCGACAAGGGAGTGAAAGCTTTCGGCGACATCAAGGAATATTCCAAAGCGAAAAAAGATTTTTACAAGAAACTCTTCATAAAGATCAACGAAGATTTCTCAAAAGAACTTGATGCAGCCCTTAAAGTTTTCAACGCAGCAATTCCGCAAGAAGTAAAAGAGCAATATAAAAAATACATCGCTCAATAATTGACGATATAAATATTCAAGAAAATCAAATGAATATTTGGGCAAAGATACTCAAACTTTCCGGATGGAATGTAGCC